>JAUXCV010000384.1 GCA_030618675.1 Acidimicrobiia bacterium
GATTGCCGCAGAACGGGCAGTTCTCGGGCATGTTCCACCGGGGAAGATCCTTCGGACGCCGCGAGAGCACCGGGCCGACGATCTCGGGGATCACATCTCCGGCTCGCCGAACGATGACGGTGTCCCCGGGCCGAACGTTCCTGCGGTGGAGGTCGCTCTCGTTGTGGAGCGTCGTGTTCGTGACCGTGACACCACCGACGAACACCGGGTCGAGGACCGCGTAGGGGGTGACGGCGCCGGTGCGCCCGACGTTGATCTTGATATCGAGCAGCGTCGTCGTCTTCTCCTCGGGTGGGAGCTTGTACGCAACGGCCCAGCGCGGACTCTTCGCCGTGAATCCCAGGTCGCGTTGATCGGCGAGAGCGTCGACCTTGATGACGATCCCGTCGGTGTCGTAGTCATGCGTGTGGCGCTGTTCCTCAGCAGTCCGAACGTATGCCTCGACCTCTTTGATGGTGCCCACGGCACGGTTCTCAGGGTTCACGGGCAGCCCGAGACTCGCGATCCATGCCATCTGCTCGGTGTGCGATGCCGGTGTGGGCCCGCCTTCCAGGAAGCCGATCTGGTACGCCCACAGCGAGAGGCGCCGCGAGGCGGTCGCTGCCGGATCCTTCTGTCGAACCGAGCCGGCAGCCGTGTTTCGAGGGTTCACATAGGGCGGCTTTCCATCCGCCGCTTGCCGCTCGTTGAGTTCGTCGAACGCCGAGACCGGCATGTAGATCTCCCCACGGACTTCGACAACGGCCGGGGCCTCCCCTCGCAGCACGTGCGGCACGTTGCCGATCGTCCGGATGTTCGCCGTGATGTCCTCACCTGTGATCCCGTCGCCGCGGGTCGCGGCTCGAACCAGATGACCGGCCTCGTAAGTGAGGGAGATGGCGAGTCCGTCGATCTTCAATTCGCATGAGTATGCGGAGGGTTCCCGATCGAGGAGACGCACAAGCCGGATCCGCCAGGCTTCGAGATCCTCGAGGCTCTCCACGTTGTCGAGCGAGAACATGCGTTCCCGATGCGTCACCGGAGCGAACGCATCCGAAACCTGACCACCGACCTGCTGCGTGGGCGAGTCGGGAACGGCGACCTCAGGATGGGCGGCTTCAATCGCCTGCAACTCCCGGAACATCTCATCGAACTCGATATCGGAGATGGCGGGTTCGTCGAGGACGTGATAGCGGTAGTTGTGCTCCCTCAGAAGAGCGCGCAGTTCGGCCGCTCTAGACGCCGGATCAACCATCGAGCACCTCCACGACTCCGCGTAGCCGATCCATCACGATCTCCGCGCCGCCGATAGTCGTGCCGGCAAGGCCACAGGCAGGGGTCGCAAGGGAGCGTTCGGTCAGCGCGTCGGCCGGAGCACCTTCGAGGACGAGTCGAGTCACGGCCGTACCGTACCGGGAGCGAACCCGGTCGACGTCGATCGGAGCTGGATCTGTGGGCACCATGCCCCACATGATGCCCGTTCCCTGTGACACGATCTCCGCGATCGCGTCAGTCGCCGAGAGGAACCCGTCGCCGAGGCCCGCCAGGTCCCACGAGAGCCATGCCGGTTCGAGACCGGCGACCATCCTCCAGTCGGTGTCTCCACAGACGTGGATCCCGATGGGGATGGGGGCTTCGGCGAAGACCTGCGAGATCGCATCGGCGGCCGCTTCGATCGGGACCGGTCCGGGTGATCGGCCCGGAGCGAACACCACCAGCGCCGGTTCATCCATCACGGCGACGATCTCGACACCGGGCCGCATCGCCCGGATCATGTCGACGTGGGCCGTAAGTCGCTCGAACAGGCCGTCGACCACACAATCCCAGAGGCCATCGAACGGACATCCGGCGGCGAGCAGTGCGAGCCAGAGCGTGACCGGTCCGGTGAACTGCGTCTTGATCTCCGGTCCTTCGAAGGCCTCCAGCATCGCGGCGGCTCCTCCGAACGGCGCGGATTCCGTCCCGGATGGCTCCCCGAAGCGAAGTCCGATCCCGTCATCGGATCCCCCGACACCGCAAAGACCATCACCCCACTGGCGCAGCATCCCCTCGGATGGATCGAGATTCGGCAACTGCGGCAGGTACGGGATGTCGGTGGTCGAAGACACGAAGGCCGCGGCTGCGGCTGCATCGTCGTGGGGAAGACTGCCGACGCCGGTGATCCTCACAGCCGGATCACCTCCTCGATGGTTCCCCCACCGA
>JAUXCV010000020.1 GCA_030618675.1 Acidimicrobiia bacterium
CGTACTTGCCCGGCCGTGAGCCGTCGATCTCGACGAGGAACGGCATGTCGGTGTACTGCTTGACGTAGCTTTGGAAGTACGGGACCTGTCGGTCGACGTAGCTCTCTTTGAGGATCACATGGTTGACGGCCATCCAGAATGCCGTGTCCTGGCCGGGGTTCGAAGGAATCCACCAGTCGGCGTACTTGGCGACCTGGCTGAAGTCGGGGGCGAAGACCGTCAATTTGGCCCCGGCGTGGCGAACTTCGGAGATGAAGTGACAGTCCGGTGTTCTCGTCATGTTCAGGTTTGCACCCATCACCGCGATGAACCGGGAGTTGTACCAATCGGCAGACTCGTGGACGTCGGTCTGCTCTCCCCAGATCTCGGGGGATGCGGGCGGGAGATCGCAGTACCAGTCGTAGAAACTCAGGATGGTGCCGCCCATCAGGCTGAGGAACCTGCTCCCGGCTGCGTAGCTGATCTGTGACATGGCGGGGATCGGAGAGAAACCGGCGACACGGTCGGGGCCGTGTGTCTTCGTGGTGTGCACGACGGAGGCGGCCGCGATCTCGAGCGCCTCGTCCCACATCATGCGGCGGAACCCGCCCTTGCCGCGAGCGGTCTGGATGCGCTTGCGTTTGGCCGGATCGTTCATGATCGATGCCCACGCATCGACCGGATCACCGTGCACGGCCTTGGCCTCGCGATAGAGGTCGATGAGCACGCCGCGCCCGTACGGGAACTTCACCCGGATGGGGCTGTAGAGGTACCAGGAGTAGCTGATCCCGCGCTGGCAGCCGCGAGGTTCGTACGGGGGGAGACCGTCTTCGAGCGCGGGATAGTCGGTTGCCTGCAGTTCCCAGGTGACGATCCCGTCTTTGACGAAGACCTCCCAACTGCACGAGCCGGTGCAGTTGACGCCGTGGGTCGTCCGCACACGCTTGTCATGCTGGAAGCGGTTGCGGTAGAACTCCTCCCACTTCCGCTCGGCGGGAGCTTCGCTGTCCCGGATCCATTCCTTGGTCATCGTTGGCTCCTCAGTTGCTTCGCAAATCCTGGTTTCCTGCTGCGCGGGGCGAGAAGCATCAGGCCGAAGAAGATGATCGCTCCAATGACGCCGGCCACCAGCAAGATGTCGACGGGGCTGCGGGATATCTCCGCGTCTTCGATCGAACCGAAGTACGCGGCGAGGTCTGCTCGCTCCTGGTCGACGATCGGGGCTCCATCGAAGAGCGGCTGCATCGTGGCCGATGGGGGATTGCTCAGCATCGCCGCCACCCCCTCTTCTCCCCCGAAGAGCGCCGCGAGGTCGGTCAGATCGGGTCCCAGCGTATATCCGCTCATACTCTGATGGTTCGCAGCCGTGTGGCACCCAACGCACGCCGGTCCCGCGTTCTCGAGTCGATTGGCACCCAGGAAGACAGCTTCTCCCGTAGCGGCGTCGCCCGGTTCGAGTGCCTCGACGTCTCCGCCCGCCTCGAAGACGTCGGCCTGGATGTACTCGGTCACGGCACTGATCTCGGCGTCCGAGAGGCCTGGGAAGGGCGGCATGACACCGTCGAAGGTCTCGCCGAGCACATCGATCGGTCCACTCAGGCCTTCGGTCACGACCGTCTTCACATACGCGGCGTCTTGGACATTGGGATTGCCCGATACGGGAGGGAAGGAGCCGGGAACGCCGAGCCCGTCCGGCTGGTGACAAGATGAGCAGTTGGTCGTGTAGACCGCCTGCCCGTCGTCTTCTGCCTGCGCTCTGGCCAGACCGGGGAGCAACACGATCATCGCTACCACCAGCAGGCTCAAGGCGATCCCCACTGTCGAAAACAGCCGCACCGCTCGATTCATGCGGTCTTCCTTCTCTCTTCGCTCGATGTCCAATGGTTGAATTGGTGACTTGTTGTGGTCGTGTCGCAAAGCAGTCGTGTGTCTGTCATGCGATCGGGACTCCCTTTGTCGATGCTCGCGGTCGTCGCGGCGTTGGGATGACATGTGGCGGCATGTCCGCCGGGAGTTCGTACGTGCCGGTTGCGATCTCTGCACACTGCAGCGTCAACTCACCGAACGTGGTTCTGATCAGCTCGTCCGTCAGGGCGGTCAGCGCACGGGTCCATGGAACATGAACCGGGCACGATGTTTCCCAGTCGCACGGGCCGCCTCTCAGGACGCATTGATCCAGGTGGATGGGGCCCTCGGCGGCCTCGACGACGTCGAGCAGGGTGATATCGTCGGCCGGCCTGGCGAGGAGATAGCCGCCGGTCGGGCCGGCCTCAGCGGTGAGGAGGCCTCGCTCGACCAGATTGGCGAGGATCTGCGGGAGATACCGCGAGGGGATGTCCATCTCTTCGGCGATCTCCCGAGACTTCCTACGCACTCCGTTGTGGTTGGAGATGTCGAGTACTGCGCGTACCGAGTAGTCGCCCCTGCGTCCGAGTGTGGCCTGCACAACCGGAACCTTAGCACTGAACGTTTAGCGCCATAGTTGACGTTTGGGGGCGCGTCCGTACAAACTGGAGAGCGCGTCCGGTCGGATGCATGTTCGTGTCGGGCAGGACACCGGTCGGCAGAGACCTTGGCTTGGAGGAGAGGGAACATGAACCAGGACGGTCAATCGTCGTCCATCGGCGAGGTACCGCCGAAGCTACTCGATTTCAATCAGGAACGGATCAGAACGCTCCACTACACGTGGATCGCGTTCTTCATGACGTTCTACGTCTGGTTCAACCTGGCGCCGCTGGCGACCACGATGCTGGATTCGGTCGACTGGCTCACGAAGGAACACATCAAGATCTTGCTGATCGCGAACGTGGCCTTGACGATCCCGGCACGGATCGTCGTCGGTGCTCTTATCGACCGTTACGGCTCCCGCGTGGTGTTCACAGGGCTCATGGTCGGCATGGCGATCCCGGCGATGGCGTTCTCGTTCGGGAACACGTTCATACAGTTGCTGATCGCCCGACTCGTGCTCAGTTCGGTCGGAGCCGGTTTCGTCATCGGCATCAAGATGGTGGCCCAGTGGTTCCCCCCGAAGTACATCGGTCGGGCAGAGGGCTTCTATGCGGGGTGGGGGAACTTCGGATCTGCTTTCGCAGCGATGACCCTGCCCTGGTTCGCCATCGTGTTCCTCGGCGACTGGCTCGGTTTGGGCGATAGCGCCTGGCGCTATGCGATGGGCGTCAACGGTCTCGTCATGGGCGTCTACGGCGTCATGTACTACTTCCTGGTCAGAGACGTGCCGGAGGGCGAGCATCTGCACAAGTCGAAGAAGACCGAACCGATGATGGTCAGTTCCTACGGGGATCTGATCATGTATCTCGCATTCTCGTTCCCACTCGTGGGCGCTCTCATGGTGCTGACATGGAGAGTCGGTAGCCTCAGCATCGACGGAAAGGCCGTGCTCCCCGATACAGCCCAATGGATCATCTACGGAGTGCTGATGCTCGTCTACATCGGGCACGTGGTCAAGACACTGCAGATCAACGTGCCGTACCTGCGCGCCGGTGTCCCCGATGACGAGAAGTATCACTGGGGGAGCGTTGCAGCGCTGAACACCACGTACTTCGCAAACTTCGGTGCCGAACTGGCTGTCGTCTCGATGCTCCCGGCGTTCTACGAGACCGTCTTCAAGCCCTTGACGAACACCGAGGGCGTCTCGATCGTCACGCCTACGGTCGCCGGGTTCGTCGCGGCGTCGTTCGCGTTCGTCAACCTCGGGGCTCGCCCGCTCGGCGGGTACATCTCGGATCGGATGACGAACCGGAAACGCACCATGTTGGCCTACATGTTCGGGATCGCGGTCGGGTTCCTGTTGATGGCGTTCATCGGCAAGTGGAGTGGCCTGCTCGATTCCGACGGTCTCCGCGAAGTGGTGCCGACGTTCGACGGGATCTGGTGGCTGGTCATCGCAGTCGGGATAACCGTTTTCGCCTCAGCGTTCGTGCAGGGAGCGGAGGGCGCGACGTTCGCCGTCATCCCGATGGTCAACAAGCGCATGACCGGCCAGATCGCCGGCATGGCGGGTGCCTACGGCAACGTCGGCGCCGTCATCTATCTGGTGCTCTTCTCGCTTGTCGATTCGAGGACGTTCTTCTTCATTCTGGCTGGCGGAGCGTTGATCAGCTTCTTCGTGACGCTGTTCATGCTCGAGGAGCCGAAAGACGCCTTCGCTGCGAAGTTCGCGCACGACGCGGAGGGGAACCTGGAGGCGTAGACAGCGTGTGGCGATGATCACGAAGTGAGTCAGTAAGACAAGAGCCGCATCGAGATCCGGTGCGGATCGGGGTCCCGAGATGGGAGAGGAACACGAATGGCCGACATCCACGAGTGGGACGTTGAGAACGAGTCCTTCTGGGAGAGCACGGGCAAGAAGGTCGCGACACGGAACCTCTGGATCTCGATCCCGAGCCTCCTGGTCGGCTTCGCCGTGTGGCTCTACTGGGGCATCATCACCGTCCAGATGCTCAACCTGGGCTTCCCGTTCACGACGGGTGAACTCTTCACCCTGTCCGCGATCGCGGGCCTGACGGGAGCGACGCTCCGGATCCCGAGCAGTTTCCTGATCCGCATCGCCGGTGGTCGGAACACGATCTTCTTCACGACCGCCCTGTTGATGATCCCGGCTGCAGGCACGGGATTCGCTCTCATGTCACAGGACACGCCGCTCTGGGTGTTCCAGGCGCTCGCCGTTCTGTCGGGTATCGGTGGCGGGAACTTCGCGTCGTCGATGTCCAACATCAGCTTCTTCTATCCGAAGAAGCAGCAAGGTCTGGCGCTCGGGCTCAACGCGGGCCTCGGCAACGCAGGCGTCACCACGATGCAGGTGCTCATACCGCTGGTGATGACATTCGGCATCATCGGCTCAGGCCTCACGCTCGAGAAGCCCTCCGGCTGGATCTTCGGGAAGATCCCGGAAGGAACGGAGACCTGGATCCAGAACGCGGGATTCGTGTGGCTCATCTTCCTCATCCCACTTGCGTTCCTTGCCTGGTTCATGATGGACAACATCCGGGTCGAGCATGTGTCGCCGAACATCAGCGGTCCACTCGGTTCGTTCGTCAAGATCAGCGGCATGCTGGGGTTGGCCTTCATCCCCGCCATCGCCGGTCTTTTCATCATCCTTCCTTCTCCGACCGGTCTGGGGCTGAGCTGGGCGAAGTACCCGACGATCATCCTGGTGATCGTTGCGACGGTGTTCCTGCTCAAGCTGTTGCGTGGTGATATCAAGCCGAATCTGGAACGCCAGTTCAAGGTCTTCAGCAACAAGCACACGTGGATCATGAGCGTCATCTACACGATGACGTTCGGCAGTTTCATCGGATACGCAGCCGGCTTCGCTCTCGCTATCAAGGTCATCTTCGGTTTCCAGCACGTCATGGTGGAGGGCGTGATGACCCACGACCTGGTCAACCCGAACGGACCATCGGCACTCACGTTCGCCTGGATGGGGCCGTTCATCGGTGCGTTCATTCGCCCGGTCGGTGGTTGGATCGCCGACAAAGTGGGGGGAGCGAAAGTAACCCAGTGGGTGGCGGTCTCCATGATCGCCAGCGCGCTCGGCGTTGCCTACTTCATGAAGCAGGCCTACCAGTCGGCAACGCCGGAGGATTACTTCCTGCCGTTCTTCCTGCTGTTCCTCGTCCTGTTCGCGGCCACCGGAGTCGGCAACGGTTCCACTTTCCGCACGATCGCCATGGTGTTCGATCAGGAGCAAGCTGGACCGGTACTCGGATGGACGTCGGCAGTCGCCGCGTACGGGGCTTTCGTCGTTCCTTCGGAGTTCGGAGCACAGATCAAGAACGCGACCCCGGAGTACGCGCTCTATGCGTTCGCGGCTTTCTATCTGATCTGCCTGATCCTGAATTGGTGGTACTACCTGGGGCCGAAGGCGGAGTACCAGAACCCGTAAGGGCCCTCGGAGATGAGCGGGGTTGGAGAGAACCGGGGACAAACCAGGCAGCAGTACGCCCCCCCTACGTCATACGTACTACAGCCTGGTTCCGTGGCTTCGTCACCTATGTGAGGCGCGCGACCAATCGTTGCGGTGTACTCGCGGCCTATGCCGCGGCTACGCCAGGGTTGCTTCCAGCGTGATGTCGACGTTGCCGACCAGGGCGTTGCTCACGGGACAGCCGTTCTTCGCATCTTCTGCGAGTTTGGCGAAGGTCTCCGCGTCGATCCCGGGGACCTGGCCAACCACCGACAGCGCCATCGTCGTGATGCGCATCCCTGCGTCAGTCTTGGCAAACGTCGACACACCCGACGTGTCGAGTTGCGTGGCAACGTGACCGGCGTCGGCGAGGATGTTGCTGAACGCCATCGAGTAGCAGGCCGCGTGCGCAGCTGCGATCAATTCCTCGGGGCTGGTCTTTCCCTTAGCGGCTTCGGTACGACTCGCCCAGCTCACCGGCAGGGGGCCGGCAGCGCCGGAGTCGAGTGATGCAGTTCCTGAACCGTTGAACAGGTCGCCGTTCCATGTAGCGGTGCCCTTGCTCTTCATGTGGCCCTCCTTGGGTCGTTGCGCAAGTATCGCGCAGTGATGGGTGCTTCGGAGCGTGTTTGTGTCCTGTGGCTTGGTCTGGGTCTTCAAGCATGTGACCCGGATCGCCCGTGGTTCGCTTCGATGGCCTTCGACAGGTACTGCTCCAACAGGAACTCCCGTTGACGACCAAGCGCCGATGACGATGACCTCAAACACCTCGGCGCTGGCCAAGAGCAGCGCGTCACCAGCACTATCACGCACGCATACGGGCTGCGAGGAGTCTCCTTGCACATCGCCCCACATCCTCTACGCTCAGCGGCATGAAATCTGCCGGCCGCTTCGGATTCGCCTTTACGGGCCCTTCTGCCCGGGCGATCGGACGCGGCTAGCACACACCGCAAGAACGAACGCCCGGACGAAGCGCCGGGCGTTTTCGCGTCCGACACGAATCCGCCGAAGGACAGGAGCAGGAGTCGTGGATCCCACCGCTAACCTCTCGGAACCCATGGAAACACACGAGATACTGGAACAACTGCGGGCGGAGTCACCTGCGCGCATCGAACAAGCCGAAACCGTTGAAGCGTTGGAAGGCCTCGCTGTTGAGATCACCGGCAAACGGTCCCCGATCGCTGCCGGTCGCCGGTCGCTTGGAAGTGCGCCACCGGATCAGCGACGTGACCTCGGTCGCGCCATCAACGATGTCGCCGTCGAACTGAACGCCCTGATCGATGCACGGCGTGCCGTTCTTGAAGCCGTCGAAGCCTCACAAGCGCTCGAATCGGATCGGGTCGACGTAACACTGCCCGGCCGGGTGCCGTCGCGCGGGACGACCCATCTCATCCAGCAGGTCATGGACGAGATCGTCGACATCTTCGTTGCCATGGGATACACGGCGGCCACCGGACCTGAGGCCGAAACCGAGTTCTACAACTTCACAGCCCTCAACTTCCCCGTCGCGCATCCAACGAGACTCGAGTCTGACACGTTGTACCTCGATTACGGTGACGTCCCTGAGGGGATTCTCCTTCGGACCCATACATCGCCGATGCAGGCGAGATACATGGAGGAGCACGATCCTCCGGTGTATCTCGTGGTCCCCGGTCGTGTTTTCAGACGGGACCCAATGGATCCAACGCACTCGCCGGTGTTCCATCAGATCGAGGGACTCGCCGTCGATACCGACATCACGTTCGGTGATCTCAAGGGTGTCCTCGATCATTTCGCACGCGAATTTCTCGGACCTGACATCAAGACGAAGTTCATCCCCCACTACTTCCCGTTCACCGAACCATCGGCGGAGATGCACGTGTTCACGAACGGTCGATGGATGGAACTGCTCGGATGCGGCATGGTGAACCCTGCCGTCTTCGAGGCGGTCGGGTATGACCCCGACGAGGTGACCGGCTTCGCGTTCGGCATGGGCGCAGACCGTCTCGCCATGGTCCGCCACGGCATCACCGATCTCCGGCACCTCTTCGATCCCGACCGCCGCATCCTGGAGCAATACCGATGATGTTCACACTCGATTGGATGAGCGAGTTCGTCGACCTGCCGACGAACGACCCCGAAGAGATCGCTGAGGCCCTCGAGAGCCTGGGCCATGAGGTCGAGGGCTGGGAGCGGATCCAGCACAGGTTCGACGGAGTCGTGATCGGCAAGGTGCTCGAAGTCGGCGCACATCCCAACGCAGACAAGGTCCGGGTCACCAGGGTTGACGTCGGGGATGAGGTGCTCGACATCATCTGCGGTGCGTGGAACTTCGAAGCGGGAGCCATCGTCCCGGTCGCGAAACCCGGTGCGGTGCTGCAGGGTGATTTCAAGATCACACAGCGCAAGATCAGAGGTGTCACCTCGAACGGCATGATCTGTTCCGAGTCCGAACTGGAGATCGGTGAGGATGAGGCCGGCATCATGGTGCTCGATACCGACTACCCGACCGCAGCCGAAGGACTGGGTCGGGATTTCACGGATCTGCTGCCGGAAGGTGACGTTGTCTTCGATGTGACGATCACACCGAATCGTCCCGACTGCATGTCCGTCTACGGCCTGGCCCGCGAACTCGCCGCCTTCTACCAGGTCCCGCTCGCTGTACCGGATCTCGAACTCCCGGGGGGAGATGCCAGGACATCGGTGACGATCGTTGACGACGTCGCGTGTCCACGGTTCGTAGGGCGTGAGGTCACAGGGATCGCCGTCGGTCAATCGCCCCACCAGATCAGGGCGCGGTTGGCGGCCGCCGGTGTCCGACCGATCAGCAACGTCGTCGACGCGAGCAACTACGCCATGATGGAGTTCGGGCACCCGACGCACGCGTTCGACATCGACCGTCTGGGCGATACCGTCGTGGTCCGTCATGCCGAACAAGATGAGCCGATGACCACTCTCGACGATGTCGATCGGAACCTCGAGGACTTCGACATCGTCGTCGCAGATGCCGAACGCCCCGTCGCTATCGCAGGCGTGATGGGCGGTGCCGATACAGAGGTCGACGATGATACGACGGGCGTCTTCATCGAGGCGGCGTACTGGAACCCGCCGAGTGTGCTGCTGACCTCGAAGAGGCTCGGCCTGCGCTCCGAGGCATCGGCGAGATTCGAACGGGGAATGGACCCGGAATTCTGTCGGCTCGCGGCCGACCGCGTGGCTCAGATCCTCGTCGAGACCGCAGGTGGCACGGTTGCCGGCGTCGTCGATGAGTATCCGGCACCGCCGACACCGAGAGTGATCGAACTCCACATGAGCGAGATCGAGCGGGTTCTCGGGATCCGACTAGCTTCGGCAGAGGCAGCGGCATTGCTTCTGCGTCTCGGATTCGACGTGATCGGTGATGATCCACTCGTCGTCACCGTTCCAACGCGACGCCCCGATGTCGTCCGGCCGGCAGACCTGATCGAAGAGATCGCCCGACTCTATGGTTTCGACAACATCCCCGGCCGATTGCGGTTCGGCACCGGGCTCGGTCTTCCCGAACGTGAGAACCGTCTCCGGTCGTTGCGCTCGTTGATGGCCGGCGCCGGCTACCACGAGATCTTCAGCTTCTCGTTCATCGGTGCTGCCGACCTCGAAGCGATGCAGCTTCCTGCAGATGATCCAGCGCGAACCGGCATCACGGTCGTCAATCCGCTGCGGGACGAGGAAGGGGTCATGCGCACAACGCTGCTTCCGGGTCTCCTGAAGGCCGCGGCCTCCAATCTCGCCAAGCGTGTTGACGATGTGCGACTCTTCGAAGTCGGGAAGGTGTTCCTCCCAGGCAAGGGCGACCTCCCCGATCAGCCTGACCGGCTCGGGTTCATTGCGGCCGGAGGAGGAGCGCGGCAATGGGGTGATGAGGGCGGCGGCTATGACGTGTACGACGCGACGGGACTGTGGGACCTTCTCTCGAACACGATGAGCGTTGCCGGATCGGATCTGCAGACAACAGAGCGCGCTCCGTTCCATCCCGGAAGGTCGGCCGAGGTGATCGCGGACGGTCGAGTCATCGGAATCGTCGGAGAGATCCACCCCGCTGTCGCAGCAACGCATGGGATCGACGGACGGGTGATAGCCGGCGAGATCGATGCCGATGCACTTGTGGCTATGCGCGACGCGTGGCGCTTCCAGGTACCGTCGAGCTATCCGCCACAGGTCTTCGATCTCGCATTCGAACTCGATTCGCCGGTCGCGGCCGGCGACGTTCTCGCAGCCATCGACACGGCCGGAGAAGGATTGATCGAGAAACGCACGGTCTTCGACGTGTACGAAGGGGACCCGATTCCAGAGGGTCGCAAGAGCATCGCGGTCAAACTGACCGTGCGCGCTCCCGATCGAACGCTGAGCGACGAAGACGTGGCGCCGATTCGTAAGGCGATCGTCGACGCGGTCGAGGCAGCGACCGGTGGAACGCTCCGCGGATCGGTGTGATCCGGAACGCGATGAGATCCGAGGATATCCGGACGCTGCTGTCGGGTGACGTTCCGGACGTTGCCCGGGAGATGCTCGGTTGGTGGATCACCACCAAGGTCAGTGGCCAATCGACCGGCATCGTCATCTGCGAAGTTGAGGCCTATGGGGGAGCCGAGGATCCGGCGAGCCACGCCTATCGGGGACGCACGACCCGCAACGACTCGATGTTCCGGGAACCCGGGACGCTCTACGTATACCGGTCCTACGGTGTCCACTGGTGTGCCAACATCGTCACCGGTCGAGCAGGAGAAGCCTCGGCGATCCTTCTGAGAGGAGGCACACCGGACGTCGGCATCGACACGATGGAGCTACGAAGAGGTCGCGCAGATCATCTCGCCGACGGGCCGGGCAAGCTGTGCGCCGCTCTCGGGATCACGGGCGATGACGACGGCACATCGGTCATCGATGGGCCCGTCCGCCTAGTTGCCGGAGTGCTGCAGGAAGGCACGACGATCGACTCCGGACCCCGCATCGGTATCACGACGGCGATCGACCGGCCCTGGAGATTCGTCGCCCGCGAACCGGGAATGCTCTAGCCTGACGGCCACATGAAACCCCCTCACGAACAACTCGAATACATCACGCGAACCGTGGACATCGACCTCCCCGAAGGAGCACTCCTCGCACTCCTCGAGGAAGATCGTCCCCTTCGCGTGAAGCTCGGCGTCGACCCGACCGCACCAGACGTCACGCTAGGGTGGGCTGTCGTTTTCGACCTGCTGCGCAGGTTCCAGGACATGGGGCACACGGCAGTGCTCATCGTCGGGGATTTCACCGCACAGGTCGGAGACCCTTCGGAGAAGAGCGAGACCAGGAAGCGCCTGAGCGCCGGCGAGGTGCATGGATACGCAGACCGGCTTCTTCCTGTCATCAAGACCCAGCTCCTGTCCGAACGGCTCGAGATCCGATACAACTCGGAGTGGCTCGCAGCGATGGACATGCGCGCCGTCCTGGAGTTGACGTCGGAGTTCACGGTGGCACGGATCATGGATCGTGACGACTTCACGAAGCGATGGGACGCTCACCAGCCCATCTCGATGATCGAGTTCCTCTATCCGTTGCTACAGGGCATGGACTCGGTAGCGATCCGGGCCGATATCGAGATCGGCGGCACGGATCAGCTCTGGAATCTGCTCGTCGGACGAGATCTTCAAGAGCGGCGCGGCCAGCGCGGGCAGACCGTCGTCACGGTCCCGCTCCTCGTCGGCACCGACGGCGTCAAGAAGATGTCCCAGTCGCTAGGTAACTACATATCGGTTCGTGATGAGCCTTCCGACATGTTCGGCAAGGTCATGTCGATCCCCGATGAAGCCATGTCCGACTGGTACCGACTGGCGGCCGGGGCAACGGACGATGAGGTCGAGGCCCTCGAGGAGGGCCTCTCCGATGGCTCCGTCCATCCCGGCGAGGCGAAACGGGAACTCGGTCGCCGGGTGGTGGCTCGGCACAACACCGAGGAGGCCGCTCTCGATGCCGAGGCGGCGTTCGACCGGCTCTTCCGCTCTCACGAGGCGCCGGAGGACATCGATACTCACGCCATCTCGACGGTGGGGGAGCTATCGCTCCCGGCCCTTCTCGGCGATGCCGGTCTCGTAGCATCCAGATCGGAGGGACGGCGGATGATCAAGCAGGGAGCGGTGAAGATCGACGGTGAACGAGTCGATGCTGAGTTCGTTGATTCCGCCGAAGTTGTCGACTCCGTGGTCCAGGTCGGAAAGCGCAGATTCGTTCGCATCGTGCGTGCGTGAGTCGCTCAGATCCCGGCTGCGCTATCGTCCCACACCGAACGCGAAAGGACTCTTGTGACATCCACATCGACGAACCGCTTCCCAACCTGGATGATCGTCGTCTCGATCCTCATCCTCGCCGGCCCGATCATCTGGGGTTTGAGCATGTTCATGCACATCGTCACGGCGATGTCCATCGGCGGAATCCTCGTCGTCGTGGCGCTCGTTGCCCTGTTCATCTGGCTCAAGGGCCGCGTGGACGACGAGCGCTGATCCAAGCCCATACAGGGGGCTGAGGATTTCTTGCCCGAAACTGAAGAAAACCTCCCTTGTGATTTGCGGTACAGCGGGAACGTGCTTGAATACCTATTCCAGCCGGCCAGTCCGGTCGGCGGTCTGTGCCGCTAGCTTCTAGCGGTGCTATACTGTGAGGCCCCCCACCTCGGGCGCACGCGTGTGCACGAGACGGGATCCGGGCTCCTTGACAACTGAACAGCGTGTCAAAAGCCAATGGGCGTTCGACCCGTCGACACCGTTCGCGGTGAAGGCTGGAAGAACGCGTACAAAACAACGGTCACATCAGCAAGGGACCCCCGTCCCGATGTGGCCACCCTTTGAGAGATCGATCTCCAGATCTCAGCGAGATCAGGAACTCTTTCTCCCATCTTTCGATGGAGAGTTTGATCCTGGCTCAGGACGAACGTTGGCGGTGCGCTTAATGC
>JAUXCV010000414.1 GCA_030618675.1 Acidimicrobiia bacterium
AATCGATCGATCCAGCAGGCCGATTCCGGAGTGACGGCATCGCAACGCACCTACGAAGAGGCCCGGGACCATCGCACCGACGTCGAAGAGAAGTGGGAAGACGCTGATCGGCAGTACACCGACGCGTTGCTCGCCGTCGCCGCGGCAGAAGCCCGAGTCGAGGCGTATGAAGCCGCGATCGCAGGTATCGGGGATCCGGCCGCCAGGAGGATGGCTGAAGACCGCGAAGGGATCAGGGGAGTCGTCGCAGCGTCCCTGGATGCCCCGGCAGAGCTTGCGGACGCGGTTGATCGAGCACTCGGCTCGTGGGCCGATGCCTTCCTCGCCGTTGACCGGACGACGATCCGAGGGCTCACAGGTGATCTCAAATCGAATGGGCTGGGGGGTGTCTCACTCGTCAGCCCGCCCCAATCTGCGGATGTTCCCGCACGTGGCGCCGCTGCCGAACTCGGCCTGGATGCTCTCGTTGATCTCCTCGGGGAGAAGGCCGATCGAGAGGTCGCCGATGCGCTCCTCGGTGATGTCGTGTTCGCCGCCGGATGGGAAGTGGCATGGCGGGTCGTTGAGCGCTATCCACATCTTCGAGCGGTAACCCCCGAAGGTGACGTGATCGCCGCATCCGGGATGCACGTGGCGCAACCCGACGGGACCGGATTCGCCGCTCTCGAAGCGGCTCGCGTGGAGCTCGAGATCGGGGAGCACGAACGATCTCGCACAGAGAGCCGCCGGACGGCCGCCCGACGGGACTTCGAGACAGCCCGGAGGATCGAACGAGCGGCGCTCGATGATCTCGAGGCACTCGAGGCCAGGATCGCCGGTCATACCGAAGCGCTGGCCCTGATCGGCCGTGCTCGGGCCGAGGGTGAGGCCGAGCGTGGGCGACTCGACACGCGAACGACGGCGCTTCGGGAAGCCGAGGGTGCCCGAGAGGAACGCATCGCCGAGGCGCGCGAACGGGTCGCAGAGTTCGAAGGGGAGGAGGCCGTTCGGCAAGTCGCATGGGATGCCCTCAATCGCCGCCGCGAAGACGTGATCGCCCGGAGAGACGAAGCCCGACGGCGAAGGGAAGAGTCGACCGGTGAACTCGCCGGGGTCTCCGAGCGGAGAGCGCTCCTGCAGCGGAGATTCGAACGCGTCAGGTTGGAACTGGGCCAGCTCGACCTGCTTCCCGAAGACGATCCCCGCATCGATCAGCTGTCCGAGATCGAATCCCGATCCGCCCGGGTTACCGCCCTCGCTCAGCGACACATCGCCGAACTGCGCGACCGGCAGCGAACACTCCGTCTCGAAGTCGGAGATGTCTCGGAGGCCCTTGAGGGCGCAGAGCAGCGCCGCGAGCGGCTCGAAACGGCGATTTCGACGGGAAAGGAACGTCTGTCGGTCCTTGCCGTCGAACTGGCCGAGATCCGTGTTCGCATGGAATCGAGTGAAGAAGGTTTGCGGCGAGACGCCGACGCATCACTGGATGAGGCGCTCGGCGCACCTCGTCCAGATCTCGACGAAGCGACCATTCCGTCGGAGCGTCTCGCCAGTCTCGAGGCCGATCTTCGGCGGATGGGTCCCATCAATCCGCTGGCCGCCGCCGAGTACGAAGAGCTGGCGGGGGACGTGGCCCTTCTTGACGAGCAGCTCGTCGATCTCGACGAGTCCCGCAGCGAACTGAGGAAGGTCATTGCAGCACTCGATGACGAGATGGCGAGCCTGTTCATGGTCGCGTTCGATGAGATCGCGGTGCTGTATCAGGAGAACTTCTCTCAGGTCTTCCCCGGGGGTCGGGGGCGACTCCGTCTCACCGACCCGGATCATCCGCTCGAATCCGGTGTCGAGGTCGAGGCACAGCCACACGGGAAGAAGGTTGGCCGATTGGCACTCCTTTCCGGTGGAGAACGAAGCCTCGCCGCGCTGGCGTTCCTGTTCGCCGTGTTCCGTGCCCGACCGAGCCCCTTCTACGTTCTTGACGAGGTTGAGGCAGCACTCGACGACGCGAACCTCCACCGCTTCCTGAGGCT
>JAUXCV010000253.1 GCA_030618675.1 Acidimicrobiia bacterium
TCGTTGCGACCAACCTTCGGAGCGGACGTCAACAGTGATCGCTTGGCCCGGAGCAACTTCCGTCGTCGTATCTGGTTGTCGGCGGTCGGGACATTCGTTGGTCCACCCTGCACGTTCCACGACCTACGGCATTCCCATGCCGCCCTCTTGATCGCCCAGGGGGAGCACCCCAAGGTCATCCAGGAACGGCTCGGCCACGCGTCGATCAAGGCCACTTTGGATACCTACGGGCATCTGTTCGAAGGTCTGGACGAGGAGGCCGCCGACCGTCTGGAGGCGACGTATACGGCTTCTGATGTGCACGCGATGTACACGCGGGAGGATTCTGGGGTTACCGCTCTTGTCGCGAAATGACCGAAACCCCTTGCTGTGCAAGGGGTCTCGTCCGTGGGCCCACCTGGATTTGAACCAGGGACCTCATCCTTATCAGGGATGCGCTCTAACCAGGCTGAGCTATGGGCCCGCGGAGCGCGAACGATAGCAAAGAGAGGGCCGTAGAGGCCAGGCCGGGAATAGCCTGGACGCCGAAAGCGATCACTGGACACCATGACCCACGTACGTCTCGTCGGCATCTCCGGCAGCCTCCGTGACGGCTCGCACAACACGGCGCTGCTCCGCTCCGCGTTCGAGGCCCTCCCCGACGGAGTGACGGCGGACATCGTTCCGCTCAACGGCATCCCGCTGTACAACCAGGATGACGAGCAGGAGCATGGAACTCCATCATCGGTCGGCGAGATCCGTTCGATCGTCGGAGCGGCCGACGGGATCGTGTTCGCTACTCCCGAGTACAACTGGTCTGTCACGGGTGCGATGAAGAACGCGGTCGACTGGCTCTCCCGTGGTCCGAACTCACCGCTCGACTTCAAGCCGGCAGCGATCATCGGCGTCGGGGGTGGATCCGGGACGGCGCGTTCACAGGAGCATCTCCGCGACATCCTGTCTCACAACAGCCTGTGCATTCTGGCAGAACCCAGGGTGATGGTCAGCGGCTTCGCTCAGCGGTTCGACGGACCCGATCTCACCGACGATGCGGTGAGGAGTGAACTCGCCGCCATGGTGGAGGGTCTCCTCCAACTTATCGAACGGTCCCGGTCGACAGAGCGCATTGAAGTGCGAGGGTCGGTGCTCGTTGTCGGGACGGTCCATGGACACGCGGACTCGGCGGTTCGGAGTCTCGTAGAGATGGGCTACCGAACCTTGAGGGCCACCTCGTCCGTCGATGCCAAACGGATTCTCACCAACCGAACGGTGGCAGCGATCGTGCTCGATCCGGGGCTTGAAGCAGTTGACCGAGACCGCATCGGCGCCGCTGCGGGTGATCTTCCTGTGATCATGGAGACCGATCCCGCCGCGGCTGGAGGATCGGTCGACGACAGGCTTCGCTACGGGAACGTCCCGGGGTAGCCTCGCTTTCACCGGAGCCGCTAGGAGACCCTGTGTACCACTGGATTCTGTTCTTCCACGTCCTGTCCGCCATCGTCTGGCTGGGTGGGTCGATCTACGTGGAGGCGTTGTTGGCGGCAGCGGGGCGTGGCAGCGACGAGGGAGCGCTCGTCACGGTGTTCCGACGGGTTGGAACAACCAATATGCGACTCTTCAACCTGGCGGGAATCTCGGCCATCGTGTTCGGCCTCTGGCTGGTGTTCATCTCTCCCGGGTGGGAGTTCGAGATGATCTGGATCGGCGTTGGGATACTGCTCGCGACGATCACAGTCATCATCGATCTGTTCTATGCCACGCCGCGCACCGACCGCGTGGAGAAAATGCTGGATGACCCCGCGCAATCGGACGAGGCCATCTCCCGTGTCATCAAGCAGGTTGTCAACGCCGGTCACGTCCGGGTCGGGCTGCTCTTCGTGGCGTTCGTCTTCATGATCTTCAAGTTCTGACACATCCGGCATGGCCGAGTGGCCGGTACACTCCCGGTCACGCGGGGACGTAGCTCAGTTGGGAGAGCACCTGGTTTGCAACCAGGGGGTCGTCGGTTCGAGTCCGATCGTCTCCACGCCCGTCACTCAGGAGGATTCCGTGGAAACCGCTGTGATCGTCGACGCCGTCCGAACGCCGATGGGGAAGCGAAACGGATCCCTCGCGGAGTTGCATCCGGTTGACCTCGCTGCGGAGACACTGACCGCTCTCGCCGAGCGCAACAGCCTTGACCCGGTTCTGGTCGACGACGTGATCATGGGTTGCGTCTCCCAGGTCGGTGAGCAGACGTTCAACATCGGACGCAACGCACTGCTCGGTGCCGGATGGCCCGAGACCGTGCCGGGCATCACCATCGACCGGCAGTGCGGATCCAGCCAGCAAGCGGCGCACTTCGCGGCTCAGGGGATCATGGCCGGCGTGTACGACGTCGTGGTGGCAGCCGGCGTCGAGTCGATGACCCGAGTGCCGATGGGAATCTCGTTCTCTCAGGGGCCCGGGAAGCCGTTCGGGCCGAAGATGTCGGCCCGATACGATCATCGTCTCGTTCCGCAGGGAATCTCGGCAGAGATGATCGCGGAGCAGTGGTCGCTGGCCCGAGAGGATCTCGACCAAATCGCCTATGACTCACAGATGAGAGCCCATCGGGCTACCGAAGAGGGCCGATTCGAATCACAGATCATCCCGATAGAGGTCAACGGACAAGACGAACCGGTGGTTCTGGACGGTGGGATCCGGCCGTCGACGACTGTTGAGATTCTCAGCGGCCTGAAGCCGGTCTTCAAGGAAGATGGCGTCGTTACCGCCGGCAATTCCTCGCAGATCACAGACGGCGCCGCGGCGGTCCTGATCATGAGCGAGACGAAGGCCAAGGAACTCGGTCTGCGGCCGCGGGCGACGTTCAAGGGATTCTCCGTCTTGGGAACGGATCCGGTCACGATGCTTACGGGCCCGATCCCTGCCACCGAAGTAGTTCTCGCCAAAGCGGGACTCTCGATCGAGGACATCGGTCTGTTCGAGATCAACGAGGCGTTCGCATCCGTCGTCGGGGCGTGGCTGCACGAAACGGGAGCGGACTGGGATCGAGTGAACGTGAACGGCGGCGCGATCGCCCTCGGTCACCCGCTCGGTGCTTCCGGGGCCCGTCTGATGACGACGCTCCTCCACGAGATGGAACGCTCGGGCACCCGGTACGGCCTCCAGGCGATGTGCGAAGGCGGGGGCACCGCCAACGGCACGATCCTCGAACTCATCGACTGACCTGGACGCGAAACAGGCACCCGAAGGTGCCCGCGTCGTCGGGATGAGAAGAAATCAACTCTCGTCGACGGCCTCTTCCATCTCTTCCTCTTCGACCTCTTCTTCGTGGTGCT
>JAUXCV010000336.1 GCA_030618675.1 Acidimicrobiia bacterium
CTGCTTCGTCGACACATACGAGCAGGAGGTACTCCGATCAAGGAGCCCAGGGTCAACGAGAAGATTCGAGTCAAAGAGGTTCGCCTCGTTGACCCGAACGGCGGACAGATCGGTATCAAGCCGATCGAGGAAGCGCGGTGGCTCGCATCGCAGTTGGAACTCGACCTCGTCGAGGTCGCGCCCGACGCCAGGCCACCGGTTGTTCGTCTCATGGACTACGGGAAGTTCAAATACGAACAGTCCGTGAAGGCCAGAGAGGCCCGTAAGAAGCAGACTCGTACCGTTGTGAAAGAGGTGCAGTTCCGGCCGAAGATCGGAGCGAGCGACTTCGAAGTGAAACGGAAGCGGGTCGTGCGGTTCCTGCAGGACAATGACAAGGTGAAGGTCACGATGCGGTTCCGGGGACGTGAGGTCACGCATCCCGAGATCGGTAATGAGATTCTCAGCCGACTGCGCGACAGTGTCGCCGATTACGGCGAGATCGAGACCCCACCAAGGCTTGAAGGACGGCAGATGACGATGGTGCTCGCTCCGGTGCGCTCATCCGAACGGCCCGATGAGAACATCGAAACCTCCGAACCCGACGATCTCGTCGGTGACGGAGCGGATGAGTAGGAGAGTGGAAACGTGCCGAAGATGAAGACGCACAAAGGTGCTGCGAAACGCTTCAAACGCACCGGCAGCGGGAAGGTTCGCACCACGAAGGCGTGGCGCGGGCACAACCGCCACAAGAAGTCAACCTCGCGCTGGCGCCGCGTCAAGGGCAACAAGATCCTCGACGGTGGCAACGAGAAGCGCATGAACCGCCTGCTGGGCAGCTAGGAGTCAAGCAATGGCACGTGTGAAGCGTTCAGTCAACGCGAAGAAGAAGCGCCGCAAATTGATGGACCGCGCCTCCGGGTACGGAGGTGCGAGGAGCCGTCGGTACAGGGTCGCTCGCGAGCAGGTGATGCACTCGATGCAGTATGCGCATCGGGATCGCCGGGCGCGCAAAGGCCAGTTCCGTCGTCTCTGGATCCAACGCATCAATGCGGCTGCCCGCCAGAACGGGACAACGTATTCGAGATTCATGGCAGGACTCAAGTCCGCCGATCTCGAAGTGGACCGCAAGATGCTCGCAGAGATGGCGGTCAACGACCCGGCCGCGTTCTCGGCCCTCGTCGAAGTGGCCGGAGCCGCGAGCGCAGAGTGAATCCAACCGAACGATCTGATCGTTCCCGTGGAGGCCCCGCAGACGCGGGGTCTTCGCTCGTCTGATGCGAATCGAGTCGACCACGAACCAGCGGATCAAGACGGTGCGTCGACTCCACCGGGGGCGAGAGCGGCACCGGACGGGTCGAACGCTGCTCGAGGGCCCGAACCTCATCGAGGCGGCTCTCGACGCCGGCGTTGTGCCCCTCGAGGTCTACACCGTGGAGCGCGGAGCGATCGTCGAACGCTGCGAAGCCGGGGGCGCTGAGGTGATCGATGTCAGCCGGGTGGTTCTCGAGACGATCGCCACGACCGTCGAACCTCAGGATCCGGTGGCCGTCATCGAGGTGCCGGAAGCAGGACCGCCCGGTTTCAAGCGTGTCGTCGTGCTTGTGGAGATCGCCGATCCGGGAAACCTCGGGACGCTGATTCGAAGCGCAGCCGCGCTCGGATGGCAGGTCGCGCTTCTCGGCGGCGCGGATCCGTGGAGTCCCAAGGTGCTTCGGGCCGGAGCCGGAACCCACTTCTCTCAGTTGCCCTTCCGACTCGCTGATCTCTCCGAGATCGTCGGTTCCGGACGAACGACGGTGGCGACGATCGTGTCGGGCGGCCTGGATCCGAAGGACATCTCGACAGAGATGCCGATCGCTCTCCTCATCGGCAGCGAATCCCATGGACTGGCGACCGAGATGGTCGATCGCTGTGATCAGACGATGACGATCCCGATGACAACGGGAGCTGAGAGCTTGAACGCTGCCGTGGCGGGAAGCATCGCCATGTACGCCCTGTCGGCCCCGGACCGGACCGATGGATCCACGCGCTAACGACTCACGAAACGGTCCCGTCCCGAGTCCCGTTTCCTGCTGGTAGCCCTCTCTCAGACGCCCGCTCGGTCCTTCTTCTCCTGGCGGACGAATTCTCGATCCCGTCGGACCCATACGACTTTCTGCCACGGACGGACGAGATACGGCACCGGGAGAGTGACGATGTGGACCAGTCGCGAGAACGGGAACATAATCAGGAAGGCCCAGAAGAGGGCTGCGTGGAACTGAAGAACGAACGGCAGCGGCGCTATGAGTTCGGGACGGGGCCGCAGCGTGATCAGCGACCACACGTACGGGACGAAGACGCTGGTGCCCCAGAACGAGCCGAAGCGATATCCGAGTGCGATCCACATACCGGTGATGATCTGAGCAAGAATCAGGATCAGGATCACATAGTCCATCTTCGTCGTGACCACCTGGACGCGCCGCGACGTGAATCTCCGATAGATCAGGATGATCAAACCTCCGAGAGCCCAGCCGGCCAGGGCGAAGCCTGTTACCTCGAGCAGGAAGAGCCGGATCTGGGA
>JAUXCV010000180.1 GCA_030618675.1 Acidimicrobiia bacterium
CAGCGGCCACAACCGACCCCTCGTTCGAGAGCAGGCCGTCGGCGACGGTGAAGGTGGTCCAGTTCGTGCCGTCGTAGCGGGCGAACCCGGTGGCGGGAACGTAGTTCGTGAGTTCGGAAGTGGTGTAGTACCCCTCGCCCCACGCCCAGATGGATCCATCCGGCGCGGCGACCACGTTCAGGGCCCGTGCCGGGGCACCGTCCTCCTCGGTGAAATGACGCCAACTCGATCCGTCGAATGCAAAGAGCCCCTCGTCATGCGCACCGGCCCAGATCGTGCCGTCCGAGCCAACCGCCAAGCCCTCCGGGCCGATCGCGAACCACTCGACGCCGGAGGGTGGATCAACGGCTGACCAAGCGCCGTCGTATCGGGCGATGGGTTCACTGGCGACTGCGGCCCAAACCACACCGTCGTGATCCACCGAGAGAGCGCCGAGCTGGCCGGCGAGCTCCGGAGTATCGTCCGCGGTGAACATCTGCCACGATCCGTCATAGCGCCCGATCCAACCGGCACCGACGGTCCACACCGTGCCATCCGGTGCGATCTCGACCGTGTCGAGGTGCCGTCCGGGCATGCCATCCTGCTCGGTGAAGAGCACAAAGTCACCCGTTTCGATGTCCCACCGGACCAGACCGCCGCCGGTTGCCGCCCAGAGGTGACCATCCGGGCTGAAAGCGAGATCGTTCACTGCGTTCATCGGGCCGAGTGCACCGGAGATCGGTGCGGCCGGGAGCACCGGCTCACCACGCGTGACCGGCGCTGTCTCGTCTCCGCTGAAAGGACGGACCAGCAGCATCGTCGCCCCGACGAGAATCAACACGGCCGCGGCGCTGCTCGCGGCGATGACCAAGCCGCGTTGCCAGCTGGGGCGCGTGGGAGTGCGAGCTTCGGTGGCTTCGGCACGGGCAGCGCCCAAGACTGTCATCGCCCCACGCGGCACTCCTCGCTCAGAGAGGCGAGCAAGTGACCTGGTCAGCTCTTCACTCATCAGCCACCTCCACCGGCCAGCGCCGCTATCAGTCGGCGCCGACCTCGCATGGCACGCTTCCGCGCCGCAGCTTCACTGCATCCCAACATGTCGCCGATTTCCGCGTATCGATAGCCCTCGACTTCCGACAGATACAGAACGGCCCGCTCATGAGGAGCGAGCCGCAAGAGGTCACTGAGATCGGACGGATAGGGTTCGCCGACGTCCTCGGCCTCGGACCGCAATCGGGCGAAGGCACCGCGAGTGATGGCAAGCCGCCTCCGCTCGTTGGCAGCCAGGTTCAGGATCGTGCGGCGGAGATAGGCGCCCGGTTCGTCTAATTCGGTGAGTCTCCTCCGCCGCAGAGCCTGTGCCACAGCCTCCTGCACGAGGTCGTCTGGGTCCACCTCGCGGGGACCGACTACAGCTGCGAACCGGCGCAGCCCGTCATACAGTTCGACGAACACTCGGGATTCCTCATCCAACACCTGGGGGCTGGTCCGAATCACAGCTCAGACCTCCTGCACCTCTCTTCTCGTCCTTCATCACTAAAGACACCGCAGCCATCGATTTCGTGCCCGCCAACTTCGGCAAGAAGACCGCTCCCCCATCATCCGCCGAAACGAACCACGTGAATAGGGGAAAAGCGGTGTGAGCGGCACCGCACCGGCGTCACACGGAGGTCGGGTCCTCAAGGGCACTCGACCTATGAGCAGCGTCGTTGTGATTGATGGTGTTCCCCTCTTGGAGGCCTGACGTTGGTGCGCAACGATTGTCGTGGCCATCAGGAGGTGTCTCGGCCCACGCAAGTGCAACGACCTCACGGACGTACTTCGCTTCGCGGATCGACCACTCGAACTCATGCCGGGCGAGGATGCCCTTGCCCTCGTTACCAGGGATCTCTTCGACAAGCTTCGGGCGGACCATGTCATCTACGCGGAGACCAGGTTCGTACCGCTGCTCCATACGCGTGGCGGGCTGTCTTCTGAGAGCGTTCTCGAGTCGGTGACGACGGCCGCTGCCGAAGCCAGCCTCCGTACCGGTGTGCTCTATGGGATTCTCATCTGCACGCTCAGGCGCCTCTCTGCCGGGCAGGGGCGGCAAGAACCTGTCGCGATCCTCAGGCGGCGAAGTCACGACGATCGACCACCACCAGGGCTACACCCATCAGGATCAAAGCCAGCACGACCATGACGATGGCCGGTCCCCACCGGATCCCTTCGAGGGCCCACTCCCCCGGAGAGACGTAGTGGAACAACGAAACTGGAGCGACGGGTTCGAGCGGGCTCCAGAGGCTGGAAGCGAAGTTGAGGAAATATGAGCCGACGGTGAATCCAACGGTGATCGCATAGACGCGGCTGCGTGTCGATGAGGCTGTCGAAGCCAGGAAGGCCACGCCACCGATGAGCACCAGCATCGGTACCAGGCTGAGAGGGAAGAGAAGTGCCTGTACGGGCGAGAACTCGACCAGTGCCTCGAAGAAGACGATTCCGGCCACGGTCCCCAGGTAGGTGGCCGCGAGTAGCGCCACCATCCCCAGGCTCCAGGCCATCATCCGGGCTCCCAGTATCACCCGACGGTCGACCGGGCGCGAGGCGAGGAACTCGATGGTGCCATCTTCGACCTCCCGCGCGATCGCCGTGGCGGCGCCGACCACGATCCACACGACGAGCAGCATCAGAGTGAACGGATGGACGTACCCGAAGCCCAGCCACCCTTCGGGAGTCAGAATGTTGACCGAGCTTCCGGTGAACGCGTCGAACACGCCCATCACCGAGCTGTCGTCGAGGGAGCCGGCGGGGAAGAAACCCGTACCGAACGCCTGGAACGTGCCGGCGAGGAGCAGACCCATCAGGAACAGACCGATCGCCAGACTCCACCTCAACGTGCGATGTCGACGCCACGCAGTTCGCAGCAACACCCCGAACATCAAGCCGTCCCTTCCCGGTAGTAGGTGAGAAAGCTCTCCTCGAGCGATGCCGGTGCCAGCGTCAGGTCCTCCACGGGGAGATCCACGACCAACCGGAGCAGGGCATCGGGGTTGCCGGTGAAGGTCACCACATGGTGACGGGTCGTGCCCTCCACGTCGACAACGTTCTCCATCTCCTTCCACGGCAGCTCAACCGGTTCACCGAACACAACGTCCATCCGCCGCAACGCCCGGCTCCGTACGTCGGCGAGGGTTCCCTCGAAGATGATGTTCCCCTCTCTCACCATCGCCATCCGCACGCACGTGCGTTCCACCTCGGAGAGCGCGTGGCTGGAGAGAAGAACCGTCTTCCCGCTCCTCGCCTCCTCTTCGATCAGTTCAACGAACGTCGCCTGCATGAGCGGATCCAGCCCTTCCGTGGGCTCGTCAAGAACCAGGAGAGGAGCATCGTGCTGGAACGCGGCGATGATCCCCAGTTTCTGCTGCATCCCCCGCGAGTAGGTCCGAACCTTCCGTTCCAGCACCTTCGCGTTCAACTCGAAACGCTCCAACAGTTCAGCCTGACGGCGCGGGGGCCTGGTGTGCAGGGCAGCGAGAAAACGAAGATTCTCGCGTCCGGACGCCTCCTCATAGAGACGGACCTCGCCGGGCAGAAACCCCATCTCGGCCTGCACCGCCGTTCGTTGCCGGTGCACGTCCATGTCGAGCACACGCGCGGAGCCGGCGGTGGCATTGAGGAGACCGGCGAGGATGCGCAGAGCGGTCGTCTTCCCGGCGCCGTTGGGACCGATGAATCCGTACACGATCCCGCTCGGGACCCGCAGGTCGATGCCGTCGAGCGCGACCGTTGCCCCGAAACGCTTGACCAAGCCCGATACCGCAATGGCTGGCTGCCCGGACGTCATGAGGGCACAGTACCAGCGGTCTGTTGCGGGCCTCATGGGGTGGTTGCGCCGTCATCCCCTTCCAGTGCCTGGTGCGGCGTGGCATGATCAGAGGATGGAGATGGAACGGACCACCGACTACACGTGGACGATCCCTCGCTCGGGAGGCATGCGGGTCCCAGGCGTCGTGTTCGCCGGTGAATCCCTGATGATCAAGGCCAGGGAAGACCGGGCGGTCGACCAGGTCGCGAACGTAGCGCACCTCCCCGGCATCGTCGGCGCCTCATATGCCATGCCCGACATCCACTGGGGATACGGCTTCCCGATCGGGGGCGTGGCGGCAACCGACGTCGACGACGGGGGCGTCGTCTCACCCGGCGGTGTCGGCTTCGACATCTGCTGCGGCGTCCGTCTCCTCTCCTCCCACCTCACCGCAGCCGACTTCACCCGGCACCAAGCCCGGATCATGGCCGGTCTCGATGCCCACATCCCGCGCGGAACCGGGAAGGGCGGGATCGCCGTGAGAGGCCTACTCGACGGCGTGCTCGAACACGGCGCACGGGC
>JAUXCV010000097.1 GCA_030618675.1 Acidimicrobiia bacterium
ACGACTACCAAGCCGCCGTCGACCACCTCGAAGTGGTCCCCGCAGTGGCCTGCCGATGGGGGCGGTCAGCGAGACGTAGAGAACTGGCGATCGACCGTCGCGAAGTACTGGCGCGCCGACCAGGTGGATTGTGTGCTCGGGATCATGAAGCGTGAATCCCGGGGTGACCCCACCGCCTACAACTCGAGTTCCGGTGCCTCAGGTCTGCTGCAGCACCTCTCCAAGTACTGGTCATCCCGCGCCGCCGGTGCCGGTTTCGTCGATTCGAACGGCCTCGTGGCCAGCCCCTACAACGGGGCAGCCAATATCGCCGCAGGCAAGTGGCTGGCCGACTACTACGAGAGTCGAGGGAACAGCTGGTGGATTCCATGGAGTCGTCTCCCCACGTACGGCAGCTGCGGGTCTTAGGCCGTCGCCGAACGATTCGTGGTAGCGCCTCTCCAGGTTTCCTCGCTCCGAAGACGGCGATGATCCACCGGCAGCCTCCTCACAACGATCGACCTGCAGCGTCCCGGCAGAAGTCTGTACCATGGGTGGCATGAACAAGCCGCTCAAGCAGATCCTCCGCCTCGGAGGCGTCATCGTTGGTCTCGGCGCAGCCGTATGGGCGTTGCGCGACAAGCTGCTCCCAGCACCGGAAATCCCCGACGGACCGCCACCGCGGTTCAGGACCGCGGACACGTCCCCCTCGTCGGATGACGACCTGACCACGGTGAAAGGCATCGGCCCGGTCTACGCCGAGCGTCTCGTCGAAGCCGACATCACGTCGTTCGCCGAACTCGTCTCCGCGGATGCGGCTGCCGTTTCCGAAGCGGCGGGCGTGTCGGAGTCGACGGCCACGGCATGGATGGAGCAGGCCGCCGACCTGTCGTGAGCGATACCTCGCCCTATCTGGTCCCGCCCGAGGACCTCGGTTCGCTGCTGCCCGGAGAGCCATCCTTTCGCGCCGATCAGCTTCGAGATTGGCTCTACCACTCCCCCGTGCTGACCGCCGACGAGATGACGAACCTCCCGAGCGCTGTTCGCGAGGCGGTCGGGGGCGACCTGTGGCCGTTCGAGGTCGAGGTGGATCAGAGTGCCGACAACGGTCGCACCAGGAAGTGGCTGTTCCGTGCACCCGACGGCGCCGCTATCGAGGCCGTCCTCATGGGGTACCGGAAACGAACGACGATCTGTATCTCGTCACAGGTCGGTTGCGCGATGGGATGCACGTTCTGCGCCACGGGGCAGTTCGGTTTCGACCGGCACCTCGAGGCCGGCGAGATCGTTGCCCAGGTCGCGTACGCCAACGCCTTTCTCCGCCGGTTCCCCATCCCTGGTTCTCCGGATCGCGTCACGAACGTGGTCTACATGGGCATGGGCGAACCGCTCGCGAACTACGAGCGGGTGCGGGAATCGCTTCGGAGATTGATCGACGTGTCCGGCATGTCGGCCAGATCGATCACCGTCTCGACGGTCGGCGTCGTTCCCGGCATCGACCGCCTTGCCGACGAACCCTGGCCCGTCTATCTCGCTGTGAGCCTCCACGGTGCCGACGACGTGACCCGTTCCCGCCTCGTTCCACTGAACGACCGATACCCGCTCGAAGCTGTGATCGAATCAGCCGAGGCCTACTTCGCCGCCAAGGGGAGGCGCATCTCGATCGAGTGGACGCTCATCAAGGGAGTCAACGACTCGGATGACCAGGCCCGCAAACTTGCAGCGATCGCCGGGCGGTTGCGGGCACACGTGAACGTGATCGCACTGAATCCGACCCCACTGAGCGACGATCGTCCCTCCGGGGACGACCGGATCCGCGGCTTCGTCGAGACGCTCCTCGCCAACGGCGCCAATGCGACCCTGCGTGAGACGCGGGGCCAGGAGATCGATGCAGCGTGCGGGCAACTCCGGCTGCGCCGGGCCACCGAGTAGCCTTCCATACGAGGCAAAGGAGCACCGATGCGGCTCGAAGCAGGTCAGCAAGCACCTCCATTCGACGGTGTCGATCACAACGGCGTCGAGGTCTCCAGCGTGGACTTCGCCGAACAGAACCTGTTGATGTACTTCTATCCGAAAGCGTTCACGCCTGGTTGCACGACCGAGGCTTGTGACTTCAGGGATCGCTACGAGGCGTTCGGCACTGCCGGATACGCCATCGTCGGTGTCAGCCCCGATCAGCCGGACAAGCTCGCTCGTTTCCATGACGAGTACGACCTTCCCTTCTCATTGATCTCGGATCCGGATCACGCGATCGCCACAGCCTTCGGGGCGTGGGGGCTGAAGAAGAACTACGGCCGCGAGTACGAAGGGCTCATCCGCTCCACGATCGCCATCGATACGGATGGAGTCGTCACAGCCGTCTGGTACAACGTCAAGGCGAAAGGTCACGCGGATCGAATCGAAAGGTCGGTGCTCTGAGATGGGTGTGCGCACGGCAGTGTTCCCGGTCGGTGGGCTCGGCACCCGGTTCCTCCCGGCGACCAAGGCCGTCCCGAAAGAGATGTTGCCGGTCGTCGACAAGCCGCTGATCCAATACGCCGTCGAAGAGGCACAGGACGCCGGGATCGAGAACCTCGTGTTCGTCACAGCGCACGGCAAGGCCGCGGTCGAGAACCACTTCGACCGGAACGCCGAACTCGAGAGGGCCCTTGCCGAGCGCGGTCAAGATGGTCTCCTGGAACTTGCGATGGTCTCAGTCACCGTCCCCGGCCGAATCTCGTATGTCCGACAGATGGATGCATTGGGGCTCGGTCACGCCGTGTGGTGCGCCAGGAACCTGATCGCCGACGAACCGTTCGCCGTGCTCCTCGCCGACGAGCTGTTGCGCGGAGATCGCCCTCCACTCGCAGACCTCATCGACGTTCACAACGAGACCGGCGGCAACGTGATCTCCGTGATCGAGGTCCCGCAGGACGAGACCGGCTCCTACGGCATCGTCACACCGGGGGCGGTGGACGGGAGAACGATCGAGGTCAAGGGACTGGTGGAGAAGCCGGACCCGGCCGACGCTCCCTCGCGCTACGCCGCTGTGGGCCGATACGTCCTCGAGCCGAGGGTCATGGATCTGCTCGGCGAGGGACACCGGGGAGCAGGCGGCGAGATCCAACTCACGGACGCCCTGGCCCGGCTCATCGGCGGCGCTCCGTTCCACGCCGTCGTTCACGACGGTCCCCGCTACGACTGCGGGACGAAGGCGGGCTTCCTCGAAGCGAACGTGGCCCTGGCCCTCGAGCGAGACGACCTGGGTGCAGACATGGCCGAAACCCTCCGCCGCCTCCTCCCCTAACCCCGCATACCCAGGGTTGGCAGCGTCCTATATGGTGCCGACAGCCCACAGAACGAAACACGTCGCATACCCAGGGTTGGTAGCCGCCTATATGGTGCCGACAGCCCACAGAATGAAGAGCGGGTGGGCAACGGTGCGCGGACCTGCGAGAATCCTCTCGACCCCCCCCAACCTGGAGCATGCAATGGCCGAACTGAAAGAACTCGCTGCCGCCGGTCAGAGCGTCTGGCTCGATTTCATCCGTCGCGACATGGTGACGAACGGTGAACTCGCCGCCCTCATCGATGAGGGAGTGACCGGCGTGACTTCGAATCCGTCGATCTTCGAGAACGCGATCGCCGGTTCGAACCTCTACGACGCTGCGATCGCTGCCGCAGATGGAGACGCCCTTTCGGTGTTCGAGTCGCTAGCCGTCGAGGATGTTCGCGGTGCGGCGGACGCTCTCCGCGGTGTCTACGACGCCACCAACGGCGCCGACGGCTACGTCAGCCTTGAGGTGTCCCCGACTCTGGCCGACGACGCCGAAGGCACGATCGCCGATGCACTCCGACTGTGGGCATGGGTCGATCGCCCGAATCTCCTGGTCAAGGTCCCTGCGACGTCGGCCGGCATCGTCGCCATCGAAGAACTCACAGCGGCCGGTGTCAACATCAATGCCACGCTGATGTTCAGTCTGGCGGACTACGACGCGGTTGCGATGGCGTACGTGCGAGGTGCCGAGCGCAGCGAGTACCCGGAGCGACTCGCCTCGGTCGCGTCGTTCTTCGTGAGCCGGGTGGACGGCAAGGTCGACGCCGCTCTCAACAGCATCGGGACGGATGAAGCCCTCTCGCTCCGAGGCAAGGCCGCCGTGGCGAACGCCAAACTCGCCTATCGACGCTATCAGGAGATCTTCGAGGGTTCACCGTTCGACCCGGCGCGGTCCCGCGGCGCCAGGGCGCAGCGTGCACTCTGGGCTTCAACGTCGACGAAGGATCCCGCCTACTCCGATGTGCTCTACGTCGCCGAACTCGTCGGACCGAACACGGTCAATACGATCCCGCCGGCAACCATCGACGCATTCAGGGACCACGGCGTCGTGGATCCAGCAGCGCTAACGAGTGACGTCGACGGGGCCGAGCAGCATTTCGCGAAACTCGCGAGTCTCGGCATCGACTTCGATGCGATCACCGAGGAACTCCAGGTCGAAGGCGTCGCATCGTTCGCCGGTGCGTTCGACGGCCTCCTTGCCGCGATCGAGACCCAACGAGGCCGCTCGTGACAGTCGCTCTCGAGATCGATGCGGGTGACGTCCAACCCGCGATCGATGCTCGCCTTGCCTCCTGGAGCGAGTCCGGATTCGCTCGCCGCCTGTGGGATCACGATGCAACCCTCTGGTTCGATCCGCCCCGCGACGAGATCGCGAACCGCCTCGGATGGCTCTGTCCCGGAAGCTCAGACGGATCCGATGCCATCAACGAATTCGTCGCCGCTGCGCTCGATGAGGGCCTGACCGACGTCGTACTGCTGGGGATGGGTGGATCGAGCCTCGCCCCCGAGGTGTTCGCATCCGTGTTTCACGACTCCGATGGCCCGAAGCTGACGGTGCTCGACTCGACCCACCCCGATGTGGTCGTTCGCGTCGCCAACACCGTCAATCCGGCAACGACGCTGTTCATCGTCGCATCCAAGTCCGGAACGACGCTGGAGACCATGTCGTTCTTCCACATCCTGTGGGACCGGGCGACCACAGCACTCGATGATCCCGGCAGTCGATTCATCGCCATCACCGACCCGGACTCACAGTTGGCCCGCCTCGGTGACGAGCGGGAGTTCCGGGCAGTCTTCCTCGCACCGGCCGACGTGGGTGGGCGATTCTCCGCGCTGATCGAGTTCGGTCTGGTGCCTGCAGCCCTTGTCGGAGTTGACCTCAGACGCCTTCTCACCGGAGCCGACGCAGCGGCCTTCGCATGCGGACCGGACGTCGATGTCGACGAGAACCCGGCACTTCGGCTCGGCGCCGCCCTCGGCGAGTTCGCGCTCGCCGGACGAGACAAGATCGTGTTCGACCCGGATCCCGTTTTCGCCTCTTTCCCTGTGTGGATCGAGCAACTCGTCGCCGAATCGCTCGGGAAGGACGGGATGGGGATCCTCCCCGTCGCCGACGGCTGCGCACCATCCGCTCCCGATCGGCTGCCGTTCACGATCGGTCTCAGCGGGGCAACGCCAGCGGAAGGTCCGTCCGTCGCAATGACCATGGACGATGCGTACGATCTCGGCGGCGCCATGTACATCCTCGAGATGGCCACCGCAGCGGCCGGCGCGATCCTCGGTGTTCATCCGTTCGATCAACCCGATGTGCAGCTTGCGAAGTCCCTCGCACACACCGCCATGACAGAAGGTCTCGGCGGTTTCGACGTCGCAGAGTGGACGCTGGACGACGATGCGACCATCGGCAACCTACGATCGCTCCTCTCATCGGCCGCCCCGGGCGGCTACGTCGCCGTACAGGCGTATCTCGATCCGACGGGAGCTACGGCACAGCGCCTCGACGCTATCGCCGACGTGATAGCAGAGGCGACCGGAGCCGTCGTCACGATCGGGTACGGACCGCGATTCCTTCACTCAACCGGCCAGTTCCACAAAGGTGGACCCGACGGTGGTGTGTTCCTCCAGATCGTTGATCGTCCTACCCGCGATCTCGATGTCCCGGAGAGCGACTACTCGCTCGGCGAACTCATCACGGCCCAGTCCGTCGGAGATCAGGCGGCCCTGAGCGATCGCAATCGACCGGTCGGGATGGTGAACCTCGGAGACGCCGGCTCGGCGGACTTGCCGAGGCTGAAAGAGATGATCGAAGTAGCAATGAGTAGATCAGTAGATCAGTAGATCAGGGGCCTGTCCCCTGTCCCCTGTCCCCAGCTTCAGAACGGCAACCCGAGGGACTTCGTCAGGAACTCCATGAATCCGGTCGCGTTCCGGTTCATCCCGGCGTACTGCTCGAGGAAATCCGGAGCGGTCGCGGTCTTTCTCGA
>JAUXCV010000420.1 GCA_030618675.1 Acidimicrobiia bacterium
CCGACATGGATCACGAGCGTTCCATCGACCAACAGCGGCACGCTCGTCCCCGAGTTCGCCCGCCGTGTCGCTCAGCGTCTCTCGATCCCGTACGTCGATGCCGTTCGGCGTGTCTCGGACCGGCCGCCGCAGAAGACACGGCAGAACTCCTGCCAGCAGGCACGGAACGTTCTGGGAGCTTTCGAAGTCGTGAGCTATCGACCCGGTCCGGTGTTCCTCCTCGACGACACGACGGACTCCGGGTGGACGTTCACGATGGTCGGCCACCAGCTTCGGGCGGCGGGAGCTGGTCCTGTATACCCTGTTGCTCTCGCCGATAGCTCCGGAGCCAGTGCATGAGTTTCACCGATGATTCCAAAGCGGTCATCGCACTCACGACCCGACTCGGGAACACCAGACACCCATCGTTGTCTCCCACCCGATGGCATGAGCTCTCGGCGATCCTGGTAGGGAACGGCCTCTCGCCTGCCGACCTCTTCGATCCGCAACTCGAGGTCGAGCAGATCCCCGGCATCCGACCCGAGACAGCGGCGTCGATCCGCGGACTCCTCCTCGACGCGTCCGCAGCAACCGTCGCAGCAGGCGAACTCGGAAGGAAGGGAATCTGGACCCTGACCATCGCCGACGACGACTACCCACAGACCTTCGTCGACCGGTTGGGCCGTACCTCCCCACCGGTGATCTTCGGCGCCGGAGACCGATCACTGCTCACGGGCGAAGGTGTTGCCATCGTCGGGTCACGCAACGTGATGGCGGAGGGAGGTGAGGCTGCACAGCAGATCGCTGCCGCGGCCGTCGCGTTGTCCCGTCCTGTCGTATCCGGAGGGGCCCGGGGCGTCGACCAGCTGGCCATGAACGCCGCCTATCAGGCCGGCGGGCTGGTCATCGGTGTTCTCGCCGACTCCATCCAGGGCCGTATTCGGAATTCGGACATCCTTCGCGCCCTCGATGCAGGGACGACGTGCCTCATCACCCAGCAAGCGCCCTCAGCAGGATTCTCCGCCGGAGCGGCCATGTCCCGCAACAAACTCGTCTACGCCCTCAGCGCTCTGACCGTTGTCATCGCAACCGACGAAGGAAGCGGCGGGACCTGGGCCGGAGCAACCGAGGCTCTCAAGAACTCGAACGGGATCGTCGCCGTGTGGCGAGGCGACGGCGAAGGATCCGGGAACACAGCACTCGAACAACTGGGAGCGATTCCGATTCGATCAGTCGGTGAGCTCTCCGAAACCCTCGAGACTGCCCGTGACGCACCGCCTGCACCGACCGCCCAGCCCGAGCAACTCGGTCTGCTTGATCCGGCATAGAGACTCCCCAACCGCCGTCGCACGGAGAGCATCGTTCGTGACGTAAGAAGAGCCGACCCTTGAGACACGCCGATCCTGGCCGCTCTCCGTTCGGAGACAAGCCGGAACCTCACCCTTCGCCCTGACTTCGCGGGCTGTCAACATCGAGGCCTCGACGCACCATGAACTCAACGGCGGGGTTCATGTTCACCGGCTCAATCCGCACGTCCGGGTGGCTCGACGCCCACACCCGGAAGAGTTCATCGACGAACCCCTGCCCGACCCGTCGGATCCCGTCGAAGTCGACGATGACCATCCTGAAGCGCTCGAGTCCGACAGTCACCCGTCGAGCCTCCGATCGCGACACGAACGAATCTCCGTGCTCGAACAGCTTGACGATGATGCGTGACGTGTCGAAGTCGTACCCGGACGTGTACTCACCGAAGACCGATTCCAGCGTTCGCCCGCTGTTCGGATCATGCATGAGGCCGATCACCGTGCCGCGCCCTTTGCTCAATTCGCCAACCGCAACATCGCCGAGCACGTTGTCGATCGTCCACTCGATGCCGTTCGCAGCAAGCACAAATCGGTCGACCGCCTTCGATGTGAAGAAGATGCCCTCACCGGTGTGGGATTCAGGATCCGTCGTCAGTTTGCCCTTCGACAACTGAGCCAGCGCATCGAGGTGCGATTCGAGATGGA
>JAUXCV010000281.1 GCA_030618675.1 Acidimicrobiia bacterium
CACCGGGGACGACTGCGGAGGCACGGGCGATCTCTGCTGCCCTCTCCCCGGCAGCGGTCGCCGCCCGTCGGCTGAGATCCGCCGTAGCGAAGAACCCCCACGACGATCCGATCAACGCCCGGACGCCGACCCCTGCTTGCTCGGTGCGGTCGAGCGACTGGACCGCTTGGTTCTGCACGTCGATGGTCTCCTGCTTGGCCACCACGACGCGGGCGTCGGCGTAGACGGCACCGGCGTCGAGGGCGCCCTCGACGGCTGCTGTTGCGTATTCGAACATGCGAGCCAGGCTAGCGACCGCCCATCAGGTGTCTGGCGTTGATACGGACCACCGGATATCGTCCGGATCAACGCCAGAATCCATGGAGTGCGCGGGACACGACTTGCATCTGCCGCACCGACAGCGGAGACTCCCCACATGGAGCGCGACCACATCTTCGATCTGTACCGCGCGCACGTGAACGCCGGGAAGATCGACACGTACGGGCGTTACGGATTCGATGCCGTGATGGGACGACGCGAGGGCATCCGATTCTGGGACGCGTACGACGACCGGTCATGGATCAACTGCCACTGCAACGGTGGCGTCTTCAACCTCGGTCACCGGAACCCGGCAGTGCTCGCCGCTGTGCGGGCCTCTCTCGAGGACCGTGACATAGGCAATCATCATCTTCCCGCTGCATCGCGGGCGGATCTCGCGCGAAGGCTGTCCGAGACCACCGGTGGACTCCTCCCCGGCGTGGTCTTCGGCGTCGCGGGCGGCGAAGCGATCGATCTCGCGATCAAGGTCACCAGGGCGGCTACGGACCGCACCGGCATCGTGTCCGCAACCGGCGGCTTCCACGGCCACACCGGACTGGCTCTCGCCGCCGGAGATGCCCAGTACCGGGACCCGTTCGGAACCAACCCTCCCGGTTTCGCCCAGGTGCCATTCAATGACATCTTCGCCATGGATGACGCCATCGGCGAGGACACCGCCGCTGTCATCCTCGAACCGATCCCGGCCACGCTCGGCATGCCGATCCCGTATCCGGAGTACCTGCCGGGAGTGCAGCGGATGTGCCGCGAGCGCGGGGCGAAGCTGATTTTCGATGAGGTCCAGACGGGCTTGGGACGCACCGGCCGGATGTGGGCGTACGAGCACTGGGGGCTCGAACCCGACGTGGTCGTTACCGGGAAGGGACTCTCGGGTGGGATCTACCCGATCTCTGCCACGCTCATGACCCGCGAGATCCACTCCCTCTTCGACACCGAGCCGTTCATCCACATCTCAACGTTCGGAGGCGCCGAACCGGGCGTGGCGGCAGCGCTCACGGTGCTCGATCTCGTGGAGACGCCCGGCTTTCTCGATCATGTCGTCGATCTCGAAGACCGCTTCGTCGCCGGCTTCGCCGACATGCCGTTCAGTCTTCGGCACCTCGGCCTGATGATGGCTCTCGCCTTCCCGGCACCCGATGCAGGCATGTTCGCCATGAAACTGCTCTACGACGCCGGTCTATTCACGGTCTACGCCAACAATGACACGTCGGTACTCCAGTTCCTCCCACCCCTCATCACTACCGACAACGAGGCAGACGAGATCATCGAGATCGTCCGGTCGGTGTTCGGATGAAACGGGCGCTCATCGATCTGGAACGGCAGGTCGGTGACGCTCTCATCAGCGACGACAGATCCGGGATCGACGTGCTTGGCTACGGAGAGATCTCAACGGTGCTTCGACTGACCGTCGATGGGAGGTCCTACGCCTGCAAGCGACTCCCGCCGTTTCCGGAGAACGCGATCGGTCCGTATCGGGAGGCCTGCACCGCCTATCTCGTCGCCCTCGGAGAGCGAGGCATCCGCACCGCCTCATCGACGATCGAGATCGTTCCGACGGAGGGCCACTCTGTGATCTACTGCGTGCAACCGATCGAGGACGTGCTCCTCGTCGATCGTCTCCGGACTGCCGGTCCCGACGAGGTAGCGACTCTCGCCGATCGTCTCGTCGCGGTGATCGACGAGGCCATCGACGAGCGACTGGGCCTCGACGCCCAGATCTCGAACTGGGCGCTCGACTCGGACGGTGAGTTCGTCTACATCGACGTCACAACACCTCTCATCCGCGACGATGACGGCAACGAGATGCTCGATACCGACCTGTTCCTTGCGTCTCTCCCGGCGTTCCTTCGGCCCGTGGTCCGGCGTTTTCTTCTCGGCGAGATCCTGAGCCACTACTACGACGCTCGTGCCGCGCTCCTCGACCTCATCGGCAATTTGAAGAAGGAGCGTCTCGGCGACGCGATCCCTGTGTTCCTCGACGCCGCGAACCGTGTCGTCGATCCTCCGATCACAGACAAGAAGATCGATCGCTACTACCGCAATGACGCCGTCATGTGGGAAGTGCTTCAGCGTCTCCGGAAGAGCGACCGCTGGTGGCAGAGAACAGTGCGGAGACGGGGCTACCCGTTCCTGCTTCCCGGAAAGGTGGATCGCTGATGTGTGACACGATCGTCGTCGTCCGTCCCGAGGGGGTGCTGTTCGCCAAGAATTCGGACCGGGACCCGAACGAGGCTCAGATACCCGAATGGCACCCGGCGGCCGACCACGATCCCGGCGCAACGGTGAAGACCACGCGCCTCGGACTCCCTCAAGTTGCCCACACGCATGCAACGTTGATCAGCCGACCGTTCTGGATGTGGGGCGCCGAGATCGGAGCGAACGAGCACGGCGTCACCATCGGGAACGAAGCGGTGTTCACCGACCAGCCGCTCTCGGACGAAGGGCTCACGGGCATGGACATGATCCGCCTTGCGCTCGAGCGAGCCGTCACCGCCGAAGAAGCCGTCGGTGTGATCGTCGAACTCCTCGAGCGCTACGGGCAGGGTGGTGGTGCCGGATACGAGAAACCGTCCTTCACCTATCACAACTCGTTCATCGTGGCCGACCCATCCGACGCATGGGTGCTCGAGACGGCTGGATCCCTCTGGGCTACCGAGCAG
>JAUXCV010000189.1 GCA_030618675.1 Acidimicrobiia bacterium
CCGACGTCGCCGAACGTAACGGCCGCATGGTTGCAGTCGGGGAGCGCGGGCACAGCGGCGGCCAAGGGGGGCTGTGGGTATCGGACGACGGCCTGACGTGGAACGAGATTCCACCGGAGAGCATCAATGGATCGATCACCAGCGCGCCGTGGGCGATAGCGGCCGGAGAAGCCGGGTGGGTGGCCCTGTTCGGCGGCCCAGGGCCTGACGGGGGCGTGTGGGCGATGTACTCGCTCGACGGCCTGGAATGGGCCGTCGTCGCCGACGCATTCCCCGACCTCTACTGGGGCTTTGGGATGCCCGAAGTGGCCGTCGGGACCGATCGGCTCCTGATGACCTACTACGACGACGTTGTCCACATCGGAGAGATCAACCGATAGGACAGGCCGGACACCGAACAAGGGGAAGGTGTGCGAAGCAAATGGTCGAGGCGTTTCTGATCAAGGCCCCTGACGCAATGATGGACACATTCACCAACGACGTCGTCTTCATCGACGAGACCTTCGGTGACCACGTCGTGGGTAGGGATGAATATGAAGAGATGAATGCCGACGTGATCAAGTGGGCTGATCCCGATGCAACCAGGGTGGTTGATCGCTTCGTGTCTGAAGACGGGACGCGCACTGTCGCCATCTGGGACTGGATCGGCACCAATTTCTATGGGAAACCGTTCGATCCTCCCTTCGTCCTGATTCAGGAGTACAAGGACGGCAAGATCTCCAAACAGAGCATCTCCTACGCGTCGCCGGACGCCTACGGCCAGTTGATGGACCAGTAGCGGCGGTTGTCGGTAGTCGGAGAAGACCCTTGCACGAAGCTCATAGCTCATAGCTCAGCGCTTCTCTTCCTCTGCTACTCCGCTACTCCGCTACTCCCTAGTCTTTTTGCACACTGATCTCCGTCGCTTTGATCGAGATCCACACGACCGAACCTTCGACGATCTGGAGATCGCTGAGGGCATCGGGCGTGATCTCGGCAGTGAGCGGCAGCGGGTCTCCGGTCTGGAGTCGAACCCGGTCGCCGTAGTGCTCGATTCGGATGACGGTTGCTTCCCACGTGTTGCGGGGGCTTCCGTCGGGCTGATGACGGTCGATGATGATCGCCCGGGGATGGATCGCGGCGAGCACCGGTCCGCTGATCTGAGTGTCGGCGATGTGGAGCTGCTGTGTGCCGGTCGTGACGGTTCCCGACGATGCGGTTCCGAGCACCAGATTGGATCCGGCAAGGTCTGCGATGTAGGGGGTTCTGGGTCGCAGCCTGATGTCGTCCGGGGTCCCGACCTGGGTGATGACGCCGTCTTCGATGACATGGATCTCGTCGGCGAGGAGGAATGCTTCGGTCGGATCGTGGGTGATGAGCATGCGCGGCCCGGCGAACTGGCCGAGGTGGTCGGCAAGCGTGCGGCGTAGGTCGACGCGGGTGGTGGCGTCGAGCGCCGCAAGCGGTTCGTCCAGGAGCAGGAGATCCGGTTCCGTGATGAGTGCCCGGGCCAGAGCGACGCGTTGCGCTTGTCCTCCGGAGAGGTCGCCTGGTTTCCGATCGGCAAGATCATCAAGGCCGATTCGGTCGAGCCAGCGGATCGCCAGTTCGCGCGCTTCACGGCGCGGTGTCTTGCGGCTTCTGAGACCGAACTCGACGTTCTCAACAACCGTCAGGTGGGGGAACAGCACGTAATCCTGGAAGACGACCCCGACCCCGCGATCCTCGGCGGGTATCAGAACGCCGTCGGCCGGGTTGTCGAGGGTTCGGCCGTTGAGCGTGATCTGACCGTCGTCGAGCGGCAGAAGACCTGAGATCGCGGCTACCACCGTCGACTTGCCTGCACCGTTCGGCCCGAGCAGGGCCACGGTATGGCCCGCGGGGATCGACAGTGACACGTCGAGCGTGAATGCCTCGCCACGGGAGACCACAAGGTGAGCGTCGAGACCGGTCGAGCGACTCATATCGCCCCCCACCATCGATGCCTCAGCACGATGAGAACGGTCAGGGAGATGACGACCATGATGAGACTCAACGCCACGGCTGCACCCCGGTCACTCTCCATCGCCACGAAGACGGCCAACGGCAACGTCTGCGTCCGGCCCTGAAGGTTGCCCGCGAATGTGATCGTTGCGCCGAACTCGCCGAGAGCACGGGCCCACGTGAGAGCGAGGCCGGCGGCAAGCGACGACCCGATCATCGGGAGTGTCACCCGCCACAGCACGGTCCAACGACCGGCGCCGAGCGTGGCGGCAGCGCCCTCGTATCGGGGGTCGAGGTTGCGAAGGCCTCCTTCTACGGTGATCACGAGGAACGGCATGGCGACGAACGTTGCCGCGATCACGACTCCCCAGGTGGAGAATGGCAGTACAAGGCCGGTCATCTGGTTGAGTGGTTCTCCGATCAGCCCTCGCCTTCCGAGGGCGAACAACAGCGCCGCGCCACCGACGACCGGTGGCAGCACGAGCGGAAGCACTACGAGACCGCGCACGATCGAACGGCCACGGAACTCGACTCGGGCCAGCACCCACGCCAGTGGTACGCCGAGAATCGCAGAGATAGCGGTGGCGCCGAGCGACGCGATCACCGAGATCCGCAGTGCGTCGAGCACGACATCGCTGGTGAGCACTGTCGGCAGGTCTCGCCAAGGTGTCCGAGCCAGCAGCCCAAGCAAAGGAACAACGAACACGGAGAGACCGAGAGCAGCGAGAACAACCAACACGACGGGTGGACGCCGTTTCCTTCGATCCCGGGAGGTCGCTTGTTTGGTCATGGCAACCCGAACCCGTGGTCGGCGAGGATCGACCGACCCTCGTCGGAGAGAACGAATGCCACGAAGGCCTCCGCCCCGTCGGCATTCGGTGCGTCGGCCAGAACGGCGATCGGGTAGTCGGCGTGAACGTTGTCGTCATCCGGAACTGCGACGCCGTCAACACCGCCATCGGTCGACGCCACGTCGGTCGCGTACACGATCCCGGCGTCCAGTTCTCCGGCCTCGACCTTGGTGAGAAGGGCACGCACGTTCGGCTCTTCGGTATCGACGTTGGGAGTCACCCCGGCATTCTGCAGAACCTGCCGTCCATAGTCACCGCAGGGCACGTCTTCGGCGCACAATCCGATCAGCAGTTCATCTCGGGCGAAGTCCGTGAGTCCCGTCACACCGGCGGGATTGCCGGATGGCACGGCGATCTCGAGCCTGTTGCGAGCGAAGATGGCAAGTTCGCCGTCGACGTCGCCCGCGTCGACCACCAGGTCCATGTTGGACGTATTGGCGGAGGCGAACACGTCGACCGGAGCACCGGCAAGGATCTGCTCACGCAACGCTGAACTGCCTCCGATGTTCAGCACGACGTCGAACTCGGGATTGACCGTTTCGAACGCCGCTTCCATCTCGGCGAACGCCTCGGTCAGGGATGATGCAGCAGAGACCAGCACTTCGCCGCCCGCGCCGTCTCCGGCCGTACCACAGGCTGAAATCAGCAGCGCGCCGGTCGCCAGACCGATCGTGATCGCCCGATGCCGCTTCACTGTGCTCCCTTCGTGGTCGCAGACACCGCTGGATTTCAACGGTGCCCACACCCCTCGTCGGGATGACCGACGGCAGGTGATGACATTGTACGAAGAAGATGCGCGGATAGGGGCCCGGGTCGACTCACCAAGTACGCTGCGAACCCTGGGCTCCCAGTGGTGTATAGGTGCTCTACCAGCCCTCAGTTCGCAGGCGCGGGACGCCCGACGGTGTGTAGAAGCGTCGTTGGGCCCACAGCGCCACGTACACGAGGGCGATGAGCGCAGGCACCTCGACCAGCGGTCCGACGACCGTGGCGAGCGCCTCCCCCGAGGCGATCCCGAAGACGCCGATGGCGACCGCAATCCCCAGTTCGAAGTTGTTTCCGGCTGCGGTGAACGCCATCGCTGTGTTCTTGCCGTACGAGAACCGCATCCGGTATCCGACGAAGAACGAACCGAACCACATGATCCCGAAGTAGGCGAGCAGCGGGATCGCGATACGTACGACGTCGAACGGCTTCGAGGTGATGTTCTCGCCCTGGAGAGCGAACATCACAACGATGGTGAAAAGCAGACCCCACAGGGCCACGGGACCGATCTTGGGGAGGAATACGTTCTCGTACCATTCGACGCCCTTGACCCGCTCCCCCCAGAGTCTGGTGAGGTACCCCGCGACCAG
>JAUXCV010000210.1 GCA_030618675.1 Acidimicrobiia bacterium
GGTCCCGCCGAGCGACGCGAGCCACTCTGCCGGATCGGAAGGCAGGCCCTCGTCCACAGACTCGGGAGCTTCCTCTCCGAAGAGACCGAGCGCCGTGACGACGTTCGCGTCCGGGAGCATCGGCTCGATCGATTGGTAGTACTCGGATCCGGTCCCAGCCGGGATCAGCTTGCCGATGATGACGTTCTCCTTGAGTCCCCTCATGAAGTCCGACTTCGACTGGAGCGCCGCTTCCGTGAGCACCCTGGTGGTCTCCTGGAAAGACGCAGCCGACAGCCACGAGTCCGTTGCAAGCGACGCCTTGGTGATTCCCATCAGCTCCGGGCGACCCTCGGCCGGAATCTTACCGTCCTCGACGAGCTCCCGGTTGACCTGGCGGAACTCCTTCTGATCAGCGAGTTCGTTCGGGAGATACTGCGAGTCGCCCGGGTTGGCGACGCGCACCCTGCGGAGCATCTGACGAACGACCAGTTCGATGTGCTTGTCGTGGATGTCGACACCCTGGGAGCGGTACACCTCCTGGACCTGGTCCACGAGGTAGCGCTGGCACGCCCGGATTCCCTGGATCTCGAGCACCTCTTTCGGATCGAGCGGACCTTCGGTCAGCTGCGCTCCAGGCTCGATGATGTCGCCCTCAGAGACACGTGGTCGTGCGCGGCGAGGCAGCGCGTAACGCACTTCCTCTTCACCGTCGACGATCACGAGGTATCGAGCGTTCGTCTCCTCGTCGGTCTCGAACGTGATGACACCGCCGGTATCGGCGAGGATCGCCTTCCCCTTCGGGGTACGGGCCTCGAACAGTTCGACAACGCGTGGCAGGCCATGCGTGATGTCCAATCCGGCGACACCGCCGGTATGGAACGTACGCATCGTCAGCTGCGTACCGGGCTCGCCGATCGACTGGGCTGCCATGATGCCAACCGCGGTACCGATCTCGACCATCGATCCCGTGGCGAGGTCGATGCCGTAGGAATCACGGCTGATCCCGTACCGGGACTCGTCGGTGAGCGGCGAACGGACCCGGACCTCGGTGACCTCTTCGAGTTCCTCGAGGCCGATGACGGCATCGCGATCGATGACGAAGCCTTCCTTCAGCTTCCGGCCATCGGGCAGCTCGACGACCTTGCGGCCGTCCTTGACGGGTTCGGCGAGCATCCGTCCGAACACGCGGTTCTGGAGATGACGCACCGGAGAACCGTCCTCCTCGCGGGTCTTGATCAGGATGCCCGCATCCTCGGTCGGCTCATCGTGGATGATGATCTCCTGCGAGACATCAACGAGACGCCGAGTGAGGTAGCCGGAGTCGGCGGTTCTCAGTGCCGTGTCGGCAAGACCCTTCCTGGCGCCGTGGGTCGAGATGAAGTACTCGAGCACCGACAGGCCTTCACGGAAATTGGACTTGATCGGCTGCGGGATGATGTCACCCTTCGGGTTCGCCACGAGGCCACGCATGCCGGCGATCTGTCTCAACTGCATGATGTTCCCTCGAGCACCCGATCGGACCATCATGTCCATTGGGTTGAACTTCTCAGCCATGAGCGTCTCCGCCATGGCGTCCTTGACCTGTTCGGTCGCCTCGGTCCAGATCTCGATGAGCTCTTGCTGGCGCTCGGCGTCCGTGATCACGCCCTTCTGGTAGAGACCTTCCATCTTCTCAGCGCGGACTTCGAAGCTCTCGAGGATCTCTGCCTTCTCCGGCGGTGTCTTCACGTCTTCGAGACCGATCGTCAACCCGGCCTTCGTCGCGTACGTGAAGCCCAACTCCTTGATGGCGTCGAGTGAGTTCGCCACGTCCGGCTTGTCGTAGTGACGGATGAGTTCGTCGATCAACGTCCGGACGTCGGACTTGAGAACGGGAGCGTTCACATACGGGAAGCCCGCTGGGAACACTTCGTTCACCAAGGCGCGACCGAGTGAGGTCTCCGTCAGCCCATCCGGATCGACGGTCGTGTCCGCGATCAGGGAGCCCAGCGAACGCTTCAACGCCGCATGCATCTCCCTGTCACCGGCCAACCAGCCCACACGGAGCTTGATCGGAGCGTGGAGCGAGAGGTCACCGAGTTCGTACGCCATCATCGCTTCTTCGATGTTCGAGAACGCGCGTCCGGCGCCTTTCGCGTCTTCGGTCATCTCTGAGAGATAGAAGAGTCCGATGACCATGTCCTGGGACGGCGTCACGATCGGACGGCCCGAAGCGGGCGAGAGGAGGTTGTTCGACGACAGCATGAGAACCCTGGCCTCAGCCTGAGCCTCTGCGGAGAGCGGAAGGTGAACCGCCATCTGGTCACCGTCGAAGTCGGCGTTGAACGCCTCACAGACGAGAGGGTGCAGTCGAATGGCCTTGCCCTCGACGAGTACCGGCTCGAACGCCTGGATTCCGAGGCGGTGGAGGGTCGGCGCACGGTTGAGGAGCACCGGGTGCTCTTCGATGACGTCGGAGAGCACGTTCCACACCTGATAGCGCCTGCGCTCCACCATGCGCTTGGCTGCCTTGATGTTCTGAGCCTCACCGATGTCCACGAGGCGCTTCATCACGAACGGCTTGAACAGTTCGAGCGCCATGATCTTCGGTAGACCGCACTGGTGAAGCTTCAACTCCGGGCCGACGATGATGACCGAACGACCCGAGTAGTCGACGCGCTTGCCGAGCAGGTTCTGACGGAACCGGCCCTGCTTCCCCTTCAGCATGTCGGACAGCGACTTCAGAGGTCGGTTACCCGGACCCGTGACCGCACGGCCGCGACGACCATTGTCGAAGAGAGCATCGACGGCCTCTTGGAGCATCCGCTTCTCATTGTTGACGATGATCTCGGGGGCACCGAGGTCGATCAAGCGCTTCAGACGGTTGTTCCGGTTGATGACCCTGCGGTACAGATCGTTGAGGTCGGACGTGGCGAAACGGCCACCGTCGAGCTGAACCATCGGACGGAGGTCCGGTGGGATCACCGGAACGACGTCGAGAATCATGCTCTTCGGATCGTTCGTTCCGGCTGCGAATGGCTTCACGACCTTCATGCGCTTCATCGCACGCTGTCGACGCTGTTGCGATCTGGCTTCGAGATCCTCGTGAAGCCGATCCATCTCCGCATCGAAGTCGAGTCGACTGATGAGATCCTTGACCGACTCGGCCCCCATGCCACCGACGTAGTAGTCGCCGTAGCGGTCGACGATCTCGCGCCAGAGCTGCTCGGACTCGATCAGCTGCTTGGGCTTCATGGACTTGAACGTGTCGAAGGCCTCCTGGAGAAGCTCCTCTTCGACGCTCGCCCGCTCGTCGCGATCCTTGATCTCACGCTCGACCTCGCGGCGGCGTGCGTTGATCTCCTGGGTCTTGGCGCCGGCTTCCTCCATCTGGGTGAGCTCCTGCTCGAGCCGGACCAGGCGGGCTTCCTTCCACTCGGCGGCCTCTTCCCCAATGATCTCGAGCTCGTGACGGGTGGCGTCTTCGAGCTCCGAAAGGTCGGCGTGCCGCTTCTCTTCATCGACGTGTGTGATGAGATAGGCGGCGAAGTAGATGACCTTCTCGAGCTCCTTCGGAGACATGTCGAGGAGGTAACCGAGACGGCTCGGGACGCCCTTGAAGTACCAGATGTGCGTTACCGGCGCGGCGAGCTGGATGTGGCCCATGCGCTCGCGACGCACCTTCGAGCGTGTCACCTCAACGCCGCACCGCTCGCAAACGATGCCGCGGAAACGAACACGCTTGTACTTGCCGCAGTAGCACTCCCAGTCCCTGGTCGGCCCGAAGATGCGCTCGTCAAAGAGGCCTTCCTTCTCGGGCTTGAGGGTCCGGTAGTTGATCGTCTCGGGCTTCTTGAC
>JAUXCV010000107.1 GCA_030618675.1 Acidimicrobiia bacterium
CCGACGTAGCGAGCCTTCGGGGCGTCGGCAGGATCGGCCACGCCGGTCTTCTTCTCGAGCGTCTCGGCGCCCCAGAAGAGCAACAGCGCGAACACCACGATCACGAGGACGACAACGCCGGTGGGAACACCGAGCCAGTCGGGGATCGTGAGTCGCCCGAGATCCGAGGTCGTCCAGAAACCCATGAAGTACGGCACGGTCTCGCCGAAGACGAAGACGCCGAAGACGACACCGCCGAGGAAGGCCATGGCATCGAGTTTGAGTGTCGCGGCACCAACGATCGACGTGCCCGGGCAGAGCCCGCCGATGAGGAACCCGACGCCCAGGATGAACCCGCCGATGGCGATCGGCCACAGGTAGGTGCCCGGGACGAAGACGGCCCTGAAGTCGAGGATCCCGATCGCGACCGATCCGAAGATGAGGACCATCGCGGTGATCACCGCGGTGAACATCACCTTGAACATGGCGAAGTCCTTGAAGTAGAACTGAGCAGCGAGCTTGGAACTGCGACCGAAGCCGGCCTGTTCGAGCATAAAGCCGAAGCCGATCCCGACGAGCACGAAGATCGTGTACGTGAGGGGTGTTCCCAGTTCGTGGAGGTCGAGGGGGAATGGCATCAGTCGTTCCAGAGTCTCTTGAAGAATGGGGCGGCCACGAGGGCGCCTCCGAAGAACGCCATCATGAAGACCCAGCTACCAACGGAGAGCAGTGCAGATCCGGTGAGACCCTGGCTCGAGGTGCAACCGCGGGCGAAGCGAGCACCGAAGCCCACGAGAGAGCCACCGATCAAGGCGAAGATGATCCGGGTGTTGATCGAGATGCGCGGACCCTTGATGATCTCGGTGTAGACGCGCCGTCCAATGAGGCCGGAGATGAATCCGCCGATGAGCACACCGACGGCGAGCATGACGATCCAGTGGTTGAGCGGCTGCGCTTCACCGCCCGCGTACTTGACGAGGTAGATGTTCGTATCGACGTGGTGGGGGACGATCAGGCTCTCGAACCACGCCCAGATCCGTTGCACGGCGCCCGAGGCGCCCAGGCCATCGCCGGTGATGAGCACCGAGAGGAACAGCACCACGCCCAGGCCAACACCGACGAGATAGGCGTTCGGGAACGGCCGGGGGTTCGGCTCCTTGCCCTTGCGGACCGAAGGGCCGATCGGCTTGATCGTCATCAGGCCACTACCTCCTCTTCACTGTCGATCACCTCGACGTCCTCCCAGCCGGTCACCATGCCCTTGATGGCGGAGAGCGGCGTTGGACCGGTTGTGGTGAGATAGATGTGCAGGACTACGAACGCCGCGAAGAACCACGCGATCAGCGTGTGGACCGGGAGCAGGAAACTGAGACCGCCGAGATTGGACGTCAGATCCGGCCAGCGCTGGGCGCCCCAGATGAGGATGCCGGTGAGGATCTGCAGCGGGAGGAGAACGTTCAGGATGACGAGGTACGTGCCCTGCTGGAGCGGATTCAGCTTGTCGCCCGGCTCTTTCTCATGCGGATGCGGGTCGCCGACGAAGATGCCCTTCGTGTAGTACACGACCTGTCCGATGGCCTGGCTGAAGAACCCTTGTGGACTCGGGAGGAACTCCTTGATGAAACCGGATGTGACGGCGTCGGCGAGTGCCACGACCGCGTTGATCACGAGGATGACGGCCATGATGTTGTGCACGAGGATCATCCAACTGAACGCCACCGCGCTGCCGGGCCAATGGATGATGATGCCGGAGAAGATCAGGACGCCGATCACGGACGCCTGCATCCAGTGCCAGAACCGCTCGTACTTCGTGTACAGGTAGACCTTCTCCGTCTCTCCATGGGCGCCGTAGCCGTAGTGGCGTCGGGCCCAGATACGCACAGCACCGTGGATGATGATGAAGATCAGCACTCCGATGAAGGCGGCGAGGCCGAGCCAGTCGGCCCATCCACCCGTGTCGTTACCGAGGATGTTGATCTCGCCCGACGTCGTCTCGGGGAAGTAGGTGAGGGATCCGTCTTCGGCAACCGTCATCGATCCGGTCGATTCGGTGTTGCCATCCGGCACGAACACGGGGAGGACGCCGCCGGGTACGTACTCTCCGAGTGCGATGCCCTGGCTCAGTCGTGAACTGGTGGAGTGGCAGACCTGGCAGTCCTTGATCGCCGAGTCGCCGCCGACGACGCCGTGAGCGGCGCTGTACGGCTGCACCTCGCCGATGATGTGCGGGTTCTCGAGAGAGAGGGCCGAGAGACGTCCCATGACGACGGACTGCTTCTCATCGGAGTCGATGGCGAGTTCGGTTTCTGAGATCCGTCCGTTTCCGTCGGCGTCGAACGCGGCAAGGATGCTCGTGTCGTACCCGCCCGCGCCATCGAGGTAGGCGGCCTCGAGGTCGGAGATACGGACGGGCCGTTCGCTGTCACCGGTTCCGTGGGCCCAGTACCAGGAACTGACCAGGTTGTACGGGGAGAGGCGAACGCTGCCGTCATCGTCGGAGCGCAGCAGAATCGCCGGTTCGAAACCGCTGATGACCGTGTTGGCGTTCTCGACGGGTCCGTCGGCGCCGCGCATCGTGGTCCGGGGGGTGCCGTCGGTGTGGATGACCGTCCAGTCGTACTGCTCGGCAGCCGGCGCCATCGCCGTGGGGATGTGACAGGTCTCACACGCGACCGTCTGCATGTGGCGTTCCTGGTACGGCAGCCAGCCATGAGAGGTCGATGGATCGTGGCACCCGGTGCAGGTCCGCATCGTGTTGTCGTATTCGGGAGCGACGGTGCCCTGTGCCGTGTCGCCCTTGGTGAATTCGTGGATCGGCCGATAGAGGTAGTCGTCGAGGCTCGAGCTTCTCGGGTCATAGATGAGATGTTCCGGCTTGGTGGCCGGGTCCTCTGCGACCTGGACGCTGTTGTTGATCGACGAGTGGCAACTCACGCAATTCAGGCCGCGTTCGGCGTGGATGTCCCATGCCCGGCTCAGATCCATCTTGTCTTCGAAGTTGAGACCCGAGGCGGCGAGGCGCTGGTCGGAGAAGACCTGGCCGGTGGTGAGCGTCTCCCACCCATCGAGCAGCGATGAGCCGACGATGGGATCGGGACCCATGTGAACGGTTCCGTGACACTGGCCGCACGACTCGTTGGTCGAGCGCCCGATCGGCAGCTTGTCGTGGGTGATCTTGCCGAGCGAGGTGAACGCGCCTGCGTTCCAGTCCCACCCGTCGTCTGTGTGTTCCACGATGCCGGTGCCCGCGAGGGTCGCCGTGTTGGCCCATTCGAAGCGCCCGGCCTCGAGTTCGGCGATCCGGGCGTCGTTGTCGGAGTTGGGCGTGTGGCAGAGGAAGCAGTTGAGTTCTTCGACGCCGGACGTCTCCCAGTCCCAGGCGGTGATGGATCCGTCGGCATCGAGAAGACCCGTCTCGGGACTCGAGGGGTCCGGTTCGAGATCGGTGAGGGGCATGCCATTGCGAGATGTCTCGGCCGGTCCGCTCCCGGCGTGGCGTTGACCGAGGGTCATGATCCACTCTGCGGTGCTGAGGTCGAGGAGGTTGTCACCCTCGGGTGTCAGGTAGCGGTAGGTGATCGGGTTCCAGCGGCCGAACCAGCCGTTCGAGATGTCCCACGCACGACCGGACTCGGTCGTTCCCGGTTTCGTCAGTGCGTCGAGGCCGACGGATGCGTGGTAGTTGTGCTCGGCGATGAAGTCCGCATCGTGGCACTGCCCGCAGGTGTTCAGCGTTGAGATCGGGTTGCCGGATGACAGGACGTTGACTCCATCCCCGTCGAGGAGGGAGTACGTCGGGTGCATGATGCTGCCGATCGGACCCTTCGGTGGCGGCGGGTTGATGAGATCCTGAACTTCCTGAGGGGGGATCTCTCCGCCGCCCGGGGGGACCACAACGCCGACATGATCCTCGTCGCCCGTCAAGGCGATCGACGCGTCGACACCGGCGAGCATGAACGTCGAAGCGAACAGCGCGGCGACGCCCATCATCATGGCGGCCCGACGCCGTCTCATTGGTCGCCCTCGCCGACGGTGCGGCGACCGGCGGTGTCCATCGGATCTCCGTCGTACCCGAGAGCGGCCCAATCGAGACGTCCATCGTCGGAGTGACAGGCCGTGCACTGCAGTGCCTGATCGGCCGGTGCGACCTGATGCTCGAGTACCCAGTACATGTCGCTGCGGGCGAACCCGTACTCGCCACTGAACTCCATGTCCGTGTCGATAGCTCCCTGGGTCAAGGCGATGTCCCAATCGAACAGCGTCCAATAGCCGTCCTCACCGGCGACGTGCGGCTGCAGGAAGTAGTTGTTCACGGTGTCGTACGGCTGATTCCCCCGATGGACCTTGAACGGGTAGATCCTTGAGACCGGGTCGTCGATGCTGCCGTTGGGGTCATTGAGAATGGTGACGCCGTCCGGATCGATCGGATCGCCGAGGAGGTAACGCTCGGCCGTGCCGTCGAACCAGAAATACTCGGGGATCAACTGCTTGCCGTAGAGGAAGCTGCCCTTGATCTTCAGATAGTCGTGCGGGTCGTCCGAGACACCGTCCTGACCGGCGGTCGACCAGTCCCACCAGAGTTTCGTCGGGTCCTTCACCGCGTAGAGAGGGATGTGGCAGGTTTCGCACGCCACCCGGTCGGTATGGCTGTCGAGTCGGTCGTCTTCGTGTGGCGCCGAATCGTGGCAGTCGGTGCAGGCAACCGGGTTGTCATCGACCAGCTTGACCGTCGTGAGCGTGCCGGGGATCTGGTGATCCTCGGTCTGATGGCAATCGACGCATTCGAACTCGAGTTCACCCATGTGGAAGTCGATGGTCTCATCCGGGTGGTTCATCGTGTTGTCGAGGTCGCCGTGCTTCACACCGTTGCCGCCGCCGCCGCTGAAGTGGCAGTAGCCGCAATTCGCTCGCGTCGGCCGTCCGACGCTCTGGGCCGAGAGGGCGAGGTCGGATGCTTCGAGTGCGTATCCGGACTTGTCCTTGCCGTATTGGCCGGATTGATCGTGGCAGACGAGGCAGTCGATCTTCGTTTCGTCTGTGAAATCGAACGTCTCGTCTTCCCAGCCGTACCCGGCGTGGCAGGATGTGCACTCCGGTTCATTGCCCTGGATCCCGGTGCAGAAGTTGTTGAGCGTGTTCGCCTTGCCGGTGGAGACGGGTTCGTCCCGCCCGGGGAGCGACACGGGCGGGTTCAGCCAGAGCCAGTGCTCGCTGTGGAGCATGTCCTCGCCGGCGTCGGCGTGACACTCGAGGCAGCCTTCGGTGACATCCGGCCCGGTCTCGTAGGGGCCCGTCATGAGCTTGGAGTGATCGGTGTGGGGGACGGGAGTCGGCACGTTCGACCACGGGTCGTCGATGTTCGCCGCCTGAACCGAGGACCGGACGCCGGTGAAGATCACGATCGGTCCGATGATGAGCAGGAGGATGGCGATCAGGCCGATGATCCACTCGCGGCGGGTCCCTTTGCCGGACGATTCAGCCGTCTCGGGTTCGGTCGCGGGGGAGAGGTCGGAATCGGTCACGAGCGGAATCCACGGCCATCGCAGAAGCGGGTCGTCGGTTGCTTGTTGCTGATGCCCGCGGGCTGCATCTGAAGTCGCCTCCGTCGTTCGACGGAATGGTAGGAAGACCACAGCCAAATGTGAATTCGTTCACAAAGTTCCTGACCGAAATCGTTGAACACCAAGGGTTGGCAGCACCGGGAAGGGGAGAAGGGCCCTATTTTGAGTAGCGGAGTAGCGGAGTAGCTGAGTAGCGGAGGAAGAGCTGTGGGCTGTGATCTGTGAGCAAGAGGGCGAGGGAGAGAGTCTTCACCGACTACCGACTACCGACTACCGACTACCGACTACCGCCGGCGGCGGAGCCGCCGGCAGTGCCCCAGGCAGGAATCGAACCTGCGCTCCCGGCTCCGGAGGCCAGTGCTCTATCCCCTGAGCTACTGGGGCGCTGCAAAGGATTGTAACCTCCGGTCCTTACAACTCCCTCTGTCGAAAAACAGGTGTCATGTCCATTCTCAAAGATCTCTCCCAAC
>JAUXCV010000415.1 GCA_030618675.1 Acidimicrobiia bacterium
GTTGCCACGGTCGCGACGTGCCCGGATCTCAACGAGCACCTTCAGTGGTTGGCTCGTTCGCATCGAGCATCCAAGGACCTGCGGAGGCTGGAGCGACGACGGACGCGAAGCGGCGACGACGTTGTGGATCGGTTCCACGCCCGTATGGCCGTGCTCTCCGAGCTTGGCTACGTGAAGCGGTGGGACCTGTCTGAGAAGGGTAGGAGCCTGCGTCGTGTCTACAACGAACTCGACCTTTTGCTCACAGAGGCAGTGGAGTCGGGGGCCCTCGAGGGGCTCTCCGCCGCTGAGTTCGCGGCGGTCGTTTCCATGTTCACGTTCGAACCCCGAAAGACGGATGGCGAAGCCGCCATACTCGTCGGAGCGATCGCTCATCGATACGAGCAGGTCGTGAAGACCTGGGAACGTGTCTCCTCAGCGGAGGAGCGTCGCCGTGTTCCTCTCTCGCGGATGCCGGAACCCGGGTTCGCTCCGTACGCGTACGGTTGGGTGTCGGGTGCGGGCCTCGATGATCTGTTCGGCGAGGATGGTTTCGCGGCGGGAGACTTCGTGCGGAACTGCAGACAACTCCTCGACCTGATGCGTCAGATCAGAGATGCGTTCCCTTCGCTAGCCCCTGTGGCGGCCGCTGCGATCACAGCGACCGACCGAGGGATCGTCGCGGTGGGAGGGCGGGCATGAGCGCTTGGTGGGTGGTCATCAACCCGTTCGCAGGGAGGGAGAAGGATCTCGTCGAGCGTGTGACCGCTGCGCTGACGGTGCGAGGTGTCGAGCACGAGATTCGAGTGTCCGGCTCTCCGGAGGCCGTGGCGGAGATCGCGGCGGAAGGTCACGACCGGGGATACGACGCGTTCGTATCCGTCGGGGGAGACGGAACTGCGAATCTCGTCGTGAACGGTCTCCTGGAACTCGATTGGGTATCACCTCCGACACTCGCGATCCTTCCTGCCGGATCGGGAAGCGACTTCATTCGCTCCTTCGCGATTCCTCATCGTTTGGAGTCGGCCGCGGATCACCTTCTCGATGACAGCAGCTATCCGGTTGATGTCGGACTGTTGGAGGGCTCCTTCGGAAGGCGCTACTTCCTCAATGCGGCCAACGCCGGAATCGCAGCCCGGACCGTCGTTGAAGCCAACCGCCTGCCGTCACGCCTGGGGGCACGACGGTACCTGGCCGGGTTCTGGTCTGCACTTGCAAAGACCGCTCCGGATGACGTGCGTGTGGAGTGTGACGGCAGAACGATCGCCGACAAGGCATGGAACGTCGTGATCGCCAACGGTCAGTTCTTCGGTGGGGGGATGCACGTTGCACCCCTTGCGACGACCGGTGACGGACTGTTCGACGTTCAGGTCTTCGCCGGTCCGAGACGGGAAGCCCCACTGGTGATCCGCAAAGTCGTGAAAGGGACCCATCTTGGGCTCGCGGCGGTACTACGAACCACCGGGGGCAGCGTGATCGTCGATGTCCCCGAGACGTGGTTGGTCGAAGCCGACGGCGAGATCCTGGGCACGGGATCGTTCACGGTTCAGCTCGAGGGGGGGCGGCTTTTCTTCAAGATCTAGAACCGTTCCCGAATATCGCCGCGCCCGTGTATGCTCCCGCGCCGCAGGAGGTTGAATCCATGTCTACCGACGAAACCAGCGAAGAAGTCCCACCGGAAGATCCCTCGGAAGACGACGAGGATTCCGACGCGGACGCGCTGAGCAAAGAGGTCGACGAAGATGACGAGTCGACCGACGAAGCGTCCGGAGACGACGAAGATGAGGCTCTCGACGAACTGGAAGCGGAAGAGCTCGAGATGCTCACCGAGGACGAGACCAGTGAGGCGCTCGTCGTTGATGAGGCAGCCGAGATGCGTGCGATCCGGCGGGCCGAACTAGCCATGGATCAGCAAGGCGTGGCCGAGGCCACCGAAGGTGAGTTCGTGTGCACGAGGTGCTTCCTCGTCTTGAAGTCGAGCCAACTCGCCAACCCCCGCAAGAAGATCTGCAAAGACTGCGCAGCCTGA
>JAUXCV010000115.1 GCA_030618675.1 Acidimicrobiia bacterium
GTGGCCGGGTTCGAGATGGGCCGCCTGGACGAGGAGCCGCCGTGCCTTTCGATCGGCCTTCAGATCCACTCTGGCAACCAGATCGCCGTCAAGTAGAAACGGCAGCACGTAGTACCCGTATTGCCGTTGCTCCTTCGGCACATAGATCTCGATCCGGTACCGGAATCCGAAGATCCGCTCGACGCGATCCCGATTCCAGATGAGCGAATCAAACGGGCTCAATAGGGCGGTACCCGCTGTGCTGCGAGGCACCACTGCATCGGGATGGAGATAGGCGGGATGTCTCCACCCCTCCACGGTTACCGGGATCACGGCGCCCTCGGCGGCGAGATCCTCGAGAACCGGGCGAGCAGTGGGTTTGTGGAGCCGGTGGTAGTCCGCGAGGTCGGCCACCGTGCCGATGCCGTGGTGTCGAGTGGCATCGACCAGCAGCGTGCGGTAGGCCTCGATCTGGTCGAGCGGCGATCCCTCGAGCGCCCACGCCGGGACTACGCGGTCCGGCAGATCGTATAGACGGCCGAACGACGAAGACCGGAAGGCGGTGACCCTGCCGGAGGCGAAAAGCCACTCGAGGGCGTGCTTGCCCGGTGCATACCCCCACCAGGGTCCCCCGCGTTCACCGGCGTCTTCGAGATCGGCCACCGTCAGCGGTCCCCGTTCTGCGACCTGTTCCAGCACGCCTTCGATGTAGCCCGGGCGTTCGTCGAGCAGCCTCCGAACACTCCCCCACGGCTTCATCTCGTCCATCCGGAATCGGAACGCCGGATATCGGTCGACGGGGATCAATGACGCTTCATGTCCCCAGTACTCGAAGATCTCACCGGACGAGACGGTCCATCGATCGAGAGCTGCACGGTCGTACGGACCGAGCCGGGAGAACACGGGGAGGTAGTGCGATCTCTCCAGCACGTTCACCGAGTCGAGTTGTAGCAATCCGACCCGGCCCATCACTCGGCGGAAGTGACGCACGTCGATGCGGCCGGTGGAGCGAGGTGTCGTGAAGCCCTGAGCGCCCAGCGCGATCCTGCGTGCCTGATCGTTGGTCAGTGTTCGAGTCTTCATCATGGTCGCTCCTCCGCGGGCGCTACGCTACCCGGCCATGGCTCGAACACTCAGCGCCGCAGCCCGCACCTTCGTACTCGTCCCGCTCTTCTTCGTGTACACCATCTTCAAGGCCGGGTACGTAACCTGGGTCGGGAAACGGAACCGGGAGTCCCCGAAGATCGAGCAGACGATCCAGACTTGGTCGCGACGGTTTCTCCGCATCCCGCCCGTCGTGATCAAGGTGGAAGGACGCGAACACGTTGACCCGAATCGGCGGTACGTCGTCGTGTCGAACCACATCTCCAATTTCGACATCCCGGTCCTGTTCCGCTCGATCCCGACGCCGATCCGCTTCCTCGCCAAGAAGGAGCTGTACAAGATCCCGCTGATGGGACCCGGTATGGACATGGCCGGCATCGTGAAGGTCGATCGTGGCGGTGCCCGATCAACTCGAGAGGCCGTCAACGCGGCAGCGCGCGAGACGTACCGACGCGGCTACTCCCTGATGGTCTTCGCCGAAGGGACCCGAAGCCGGACCGGAGAGATGGCCGACTTCCGCACCGGCGCGGTGAGGATCGCTCGCGACAACGAGGCAGACCTTCTGCCGGTCGTCATCTCCGGATCGTTCGACATCAACCCCCCGGGATCGAAGCTCATCTACCCGGGCCGCGTACAAGTCACGATCCTCCCTCCGGTTCCGAGCGCCAATATCGAACCGGACCAGATTCGATCCGTGACAGACCAGATGCGAAAAGACATGGGAACCGTCTACGACGAGCTTCGCTCAGTAGCCCAGTAGATCAGTACTGCTCTACTTGCTACTGCTCTACTGCTCTACTAATCATAGATCCCCACCATCCACGTCTGGCCCTCCCTGATCTCGCAGAGGAACGCTCCGGCCGATGTGACGATCTGATACTGATCTCCCGGCTCCTCACCCCTCCACCAACGCCCGACCCGACGCCACGGACCCGCCCAGGATCGGACCGTCACCCACCGGCTCCCGAGCCGAACCCGCACCGGCATCCCCCCGTCCCACTCGACATGGAACGGTTGTGGATCCGGTGGTACGAGTGTCGGCGATGGTCCGGGCACCCGACCGGGCCACGGTGCCTCCAGATCCCGCAACCGGACCGGTGTCTCACCCCACCGGTGCCACGCGACCCGTTCACCCGGTTCACGCCCCCCTTGAGGATGAGCCTGGAGCAGTCCGTCCATCCCCACGATCGCCTGGGTCTCGGCGAGCGCCCGATGGGTCTCGGACGCTGCCCTTGCATCCTCTCCAAGAGAGAGTTGCCGTCCCATCCCTGAAAGCTCGGCTGGTTCGATTCTCAGCGCAGCAAGCCCACCCCTGATACCGGCGCCAACGCCCTCGATCCAGGCACGGAGTTGCCATCTCACGCGCTCGGCGATCGCCCGATCATCCAGCGGATCTGCGCTTCTCCATGTTCGCGACCGGGTCGTGCCGTCTACGGCCTCCGCTTCGACCACGATCCGGAACGGCGCCGCTCCGACTGACGCAAGAGCTTCAACCAGCCGGCTCGCCATCGCACGCGCAACGAACGCTGCCTGTTCGAGGTCTTCGAGTGGAGGTGAGAACCGTTCCACAACGGTCAGATCGACGGGGAGGTCTCGGGGATTCGGAAGACGATCTCGACCAGAAGCCAGACGATGCGCATCGAGACCCACGGACCCGAAACGGGAGGTGATGGCGCTGCCGGGAAGCCGGGCGAGTTCACCGAGCGTCGTGATCCCGAGCCAGCGGAACGTCGCGACCACCTCCTCGCGGCCGATTGCCGAGATGTCGAGCGACGCCAGGAACGCCGCATCGTCTTCGACGATGTGGACCGGAGTGTCACTAGTAGCTCCGGCAGCGGCGTGCTGCGCGGCGAACGGGCCGTCGGCGAGACCGATCCGGTACCCGTCTCCTGCTACCCGATCGATCTCCTTCACGATCCGCTCGACAAGCGGATCCTCACCGCCGTAGTAACCGACGGCTCCCGCCACCGGAACGAAGACCAATCCTGGTTCGACGACCTCGACCTTCGGAACGAGAGCTTCGATCTCGGCAACGACTCGTTCGAACGCGACCATCTCCGCCGAATGGTCTCGTTCGACCGTTGTGACCAGGGGACAGATCCCCTCCGCTTCACCTCTTCGCATCCCGCGGCGAACCCCGGCAGCGTACGCCACGGCGTTCACTGCCTCGACCCGACCGTCGGCGCCTACCGCCTGGCCGGGCTCATCCTGCGGCGCTCCTGGTCTCCGTAGCGGCCACTCCGGATACCACACGCAGAGCGTTCGAGCCATCGTCCTCCATCTCGATCGTCCGGGTCATCCCTTTCATGGCCTTTCCAGAAGCGGTGATCCGAATCTTCCTTTGCTCGATCCGGCCGTGCCCATCCCCGGCGCCCATCCACGCGACCTCGCGAGCTTCGAGCACAAGATGAGCGACACCGGGGGGTGTCGCTCGGCTGATAGGGCGAAGCAACAGAGGGGTCCCCCGATTTCTGGCAAGTGCAGCGAGTTTGCGGATCGGCGCATCCTTCACCCCGTCGGGGATCTCGGCCAGCACCGCCGTCGCACCGTCGAGGAGGGCGGCAGCGGCCCGTCCCCACCGAACGGCCTCACGACATCGGGCGATCACCAACCGGTCGGGTTCGATCCCGACCTCCCATGCCGCTACCGGACTCAACCATCCGCGCACGTCGAGATAGGCGACCGTCCCCCCGGTATATCCGGAGAGCATGACGAGCCCCAGCCGTGTCATGCCGAGCCCAGGCTCCCCCAAGAGCACAGCGACCTGCCCGGGATCTACTGCAGGTAGTCCGTAATCCGTAATCCGTACTCGGTAGTCGGTATCCGAGGTGCTGGTACTGACTACTGGATACTGGCTACTGACTACTTGTGTCTTATCGATGCTCACTATTCGCGTCCAGCCGGGCAGACCACCCTATCGAACATATGTTCGATTCGCAAGTGAGGTAAACTACCGGGAAGCAGCAACGAGAGGAGCAGGTACGTGTCGATTGCGAAGGTGATAGAGATCACTTCTACATCCCCGGGTAGCTTCGAAGACGCTATCCGGAAGGGCATCGCCAAGGCGCAGAAGACCATCGATAATGTCCAGGGAGCCTGGATTTCGGAACAGAAGGTCATACTCGCCGAAGACGGAACCATCAAACACTTCCGTGTCGACATGAAGCTCACCTTCCTGCTCGACGCCTAGGAGACTGACGATCGCTGTAGGCGGCCCCCCGGCGGGTCGTCGCTATCTGCTTCGGGGTGAGAAGCGCCGGAGCATCAGATCGCTGTTTCGACTACTCGACACTCGACCGAAGGCAGGGGTGATGAGATCCGAGGAAACCCCGCTTCGGATTGTTCAGCGGCGCCCCAGAAGCAGTTGACGGAGAGGCCTGTCCACACTGCCATGCCCATCCGGCATGCCATGTAGCAGCCCCAAGTGTGATCGCCTGCGAGGTGAGGACGTCGATTGCGGTCATTCTGCAACCGCTGCCACTGCCTCATGCTGGGAGCATCGGTCAGCAAGCCAGGAGCTGGAGCACCGTTCTCGACGCCACACACTGTCTAGTCCCTTCCGGCGAAAGAGACCACGGACCCTTCGGCAAGTGGCTGTCACCCTCATGGATGCCTGATATGGGTGGCCTCAGGGCGATTCTCTATGGACGGGACGGATGCCGGTCCGTAAGATTGAGGCATGAAGGGCAAGGTTGGTTCTTTCCAACCCGATGCAGTGCGTCGAGTTCCGTTCTTCTCGTTGCGACTAGCGACTGCGATCTTCGGCGTGGTCGCCGTCGGCGCCGTCTCCAAACTCTTCTTTGGGAACGTCGACCTCTGCGGCGGAGTATCCGGGTGGTGGATCGGCGCTGTTTTCGTCTCGCCCCTGATCTTCGTGGGGATGTGTACGTGGTGCGCGACTGTCGCAAGGAGGGAGGCAGAGAAGAGTACCTGGGCGACCGTCGCAGGTCTCCTGATGCTGCTGTACTTCTACGGCGTGGCGCACACGATCATCAGCGCGGGCGGGATCACAGCGTGGTGTTGAACACCCGTCCATGACCGACTGGGAACGCCTGCGCCGGCCCTTCTTGACCCGTCTGAATCTGTGGATCTGCATTCCGGGGTGTCCCCGTCGCTCTCTGGTGACTAGGAGTGCGCTGAGCAATACATGTCACCCGCCTCGACGATCAGGCATCGCCACTCGCCGTGGCTTCGGCTCCGCCATTCCGACACAAGGAGTGGCGAAACCTCATCCTTGCGCCTGGCGCGCCTGACCGCCGATCCGGTCAACGGCATTACTCAGCACACTCCTAGCTCGGCACGCCTCCCCCACCCGCAACGAGAGAGGCCCCGGGCATCTGCCCGGGGCCTCTGTTCGTTCGTAGATGGTGCTTCTAGGAAGCGCCATCCTCGAAGTCGTCTTCGAACGACACGACGGTCCGGCCGGGCTTGGCCTCGCCACCGCGATCGTTGCCACGATCACGGTTGCGATCGCGGTCCCGTCCACCGCGATCACGGCCGCCACGGTCGCGATTGCGATCACGGTTGCCGTCACGGCGTCCTTCGTTCCGATCCGAACGACCTTCGTCGCTCTTCCGCTCGGAGCCACCGTCGTCCGACGGCGCCGGAGCGCCGGCCAGGTCAAGGCTGACCTTGCCGCGATCGTCGATCTCGCGAACCACGACATCGACCTTGTCACCGAGGGCGAGCACGTCCTCGACCTTGTCGATGCGCTTT
>JAUXCV010000411.1 GCA_030618675.1 Acidimicrobiia bacterium
GCCGAAGCAAAGCCCGACGTACTCGTCCTCAATCACCAACTCCTCTGGCATGCCACAGAGGATGACCTCATGGACGAAGTCACCGCCGTCTACGACGGACCCCTCGTCTACGGCCGGGACCTCGACGTCATCTGAGGCAACGGCAACCGGTCTCGTACCGGATGTGACCCGGTTCCAAGTAGTCCAGCCGTTGTAGAACCGGGCCTTGATCGGGCCCCCCATGGGATCGAGAATGTCCGCGTGCAGCCGACGCCGCGACTCGAATATCGCTGCGTCGTCGACCGTCCGTCGCGTCACTACACGGTCGGCAGGCGATCCCGCTGCTCAGCAGTACGAGCGATCCGGTAAGCCATTCGACTGAAGATCGGAGCGTGGAACGGAAGCAACGACCACCAGTAGAGCCTGCCGGCGAGGCCCCTCGGCGCGAACTGGGCGACCTGGATCAGTCGAGAGCCGTCTTCGAGCGGTTCGATCGACCAGCCGAGCCATGCTGCACCCGGCACCTTCATCTCGGCGCGTAGCAGCAACCGGTGCCGATCCGGATCGATCGTGGCAACCCGGAAGAAATCGAGGGCTTCCCCGGGCCTCAACTCCTCGGGATGTCTCCTTCCTCGCCGCAAGCCGACTCCGCCGATCAACCGATCGAACCAGCCCCGCAGTATCCACGTCCAGTTCATCGTGTAGTAGCCGACGTCACCGCCGAGCCGGGTAACCGCCCAGAACAGATCATCCGCAGAAGCCGAAGAATCGGCGACCCTCCGGTCGCCGTACATCGCAGCACCCGACCAGACCGGGTCACCGGGCAACGCTGCCGCCGGAGTGCTCACCGCATCCGACCATCGGGTCTCGACCTCAGAATGGTTGACGCGGGTGAGCGCCCGTTCCAACGATTTCCGGTACGTCAGGAGGCTCGCCGGGTCGAAGCCCGGTGGCGAGGCTTCGCGCACAACGACATCGTGCCGAAGGCTCTCAATGAGCGGTCGCGCTACCCCAACCGGCAGCGGAGTCGCCAAGCCGACCAGGAGAGGCGAGAGACGAGCGCTGAAGATCGGCAACGGCACGACAACGCGCCTCTTCAGGCCTGCAACTTCCGCGTAGATCTGCATCATCTCCGCGTACGTGAGGATGTCCGGGCCGCCGATGTCGTAGATCCTGTCGAGCGGATCGGAATCGTCGAGAACGGCAACCAGGGCCTCGAGCACATTGCGAACCGCGATCGGCTGACATCGAGTACCAACCCATTGTGGTCTCATGATGACCGGCAGCACTTCGGTGAGGTGTCGGATCATCTCGAACGACAGCGAACCGGACCCGATGATCACCGCTGCGCGCAGTTCCACGACCGGCGTGTCTCCCGAAGCCAGGATTCGCCCCACTTCGTGCCGGCTGGCGAGATGTTCGGATAGATCTTCGTCATCGACTCCGAGCCCGCCGAGAAACACGACGCGCCGAAGACCGGCCTGATCGGCGGCGTTGCGGAAGTTCTCCGCCGCCATGCGATCCTTCTCGGCGAAGCGCTTCGGTGATCCCTCCATGGCATGGATCAGGTAGTAGGCGGCGTCACACCCCTCAAGAGCTCTGCCAAGACTCGCCGGGTCCTGGGCGTCGGCCTCCACGACTTCGACCTGGTCCCGCCAAGGATCCAGCGCCAGCTGTTCCGGATCGCGCGACATGCACCGCACCTCGAGGCCGTGATCGAGCAGCCGAGGGACCAGCCGGCCACCGATGTAGCCGGTGGCGCCGGTAACGAGAATCTTCACGCCAACGACTCTACCGATGAACCGCGGCGCCGGGCCGACCCGCGCCACACTCGGGAAGTCGGTCCGGGGAGTCGACGGGTTGCGCTCCATGTTGCTGCGGATCCCGCGGACGACGCTGGCGACGGTAGACGCCGAGTAGCACAATGGTGCCTATCGGAGAAGGGTTCACAGTGTCCGGGCATCGATTGATCGTTCTCATCATGATCGGGTTGCTGGCAGCGGCCGGTTGCTCCGATCGCGATGGCGGCGATCCGTTGAC
>JAUXCV010000500.1 GCA_030618675.1 Acidimicrobiia bacterium
GCGGTGCACCGGCGCGCGGATCTTGGCCACCACCAAGGGCGGAGAGGTGCGCTGGGACGCATCGCTTCTTCTCTGAGCATCAGTCACTGCTTCAACAATACCGATGTCATTCGGTCCGAGCCGGCCGGTGGGAGCTGCTGGTTCTGGGAAGAGATGTCGGTGGCTGCGTTGCGCTTCGAATCACCCGGGTGAGTCAAGCCCAACCGGGCAGATCTCAGGTATAGATAGCCGTGGACGAACGAGTTCCCGCCAAGAGTTGTCCGTCGTGTCATACGGCGCACGTGGCTCGATCGAGCGATGGAGGTGTGCGGATGGAAATCCAGGAACTGATTGGAGCGTTGTTCAACATCACCTTGGTGGTGATGATCGTTGCGACGATGGTATCGGCCGGGTTCACGACGACCTTCGCCAACCTCGGTGCCGTGCTGAGCCGTGTCGGGCTCGTGGTGTTGGTGCTTGTCACCGGCCTGGTGATCCGTCCGCTCGTGGGATGGGGTACCGCTGAGTTGTTCGATTTGGCCGCGCCGGCCTACATCGCCCTCGTACTTCTTGCGGTGGTTCCCGGCGCTCCGCTCGGTGTCAAGTTTGTCATGGGCGCCAAGGGCGACGTCACCACCGGCGCCACGTTCCAGGTGCTGCTCGCTGTCGTGGCGTCGTTCACGTTTGCGCCGACCGCGAACTTCATTCTGGAAGCCGCGAATCTCGGCGAGGGGGTTTCGCTGCCCGTTGGTGACCTCCTCAAGACCATCGTGTTCCTGCAGGTCCTCCCATTTGTAGTGGGCCTCCTGATACGGCATTGGAACGAGAAGAGTGCCCTCGAGTGGAACGGGTTCGCCCAGAAAACCATCGGTCCCTCCTTCCTGGCCGTAGTGGTTCTGGCGCTGCTCTCAAGCTGGCAGATCATCATCGACCTCATCGGCGACCGAGTCCTGCTGGCCGGCATCGTCTTCACGGTGGTCATGATCACAATCGGCTACTTCGTCTCCGTTGGCGGCTATCCGACGAGAGCCGCCACGGCGATGATCCAGCCGGGCAGCAACTCCGGTCCGACGTTCGCGGCCGTGGCGATCGCTTTCAACAACGACCCCGCGATCCTCGGTGCGGTCACCGCCATCATCTTCATGCAGATCGTCGTCGCGGCGCCGATCGGCAGTTGGATGGGCAGAGACAAGGAAGACCCATTGGCAGAAGCCGATGAACCAATGGAAGAAGACATCGAAGCAGCTGGAGGGACAAACAATGGCTGACCGTCCGAACATCGTCTTCATGCTGGCCGACAACATCGGCTGGGGCGACCTGAGTTGCTACGGGAACCTCAACCCCACTCCCCGCCTCGACCAGTTGGCGTCGGAGGGAGTCCGCTTCACGAACTTCAACACCGAGGCGCAGTGCACACCCACCCGCAGCGCGCTCATGACAGGACGCATGCCGATCCGCTCCGGCACCTTCACGGTCCCGCTTGGGGGCTCAGCTCCGTACGGGCTCTGCCCCTGGGAGTACACGATGGGGGAGTTGTTCTCCGATGCCGGATACGCCACCGGGATGTTCGGCAAGTGGCACCTCGGCAGGACCCCCGACAGGATTCCGACCGCCCAGGGGTTCGATGAGTGGTGGGG
>JAUXCV010000408.1 GCA_030618675.1 Acidimicrobiia bacterium
CGTACGACTCCGAGAGCGACGTCCAAAGCCGCCGTGATGTCACTGCGCGCTGTGTCGGGCTCGACGACGAGATCGGCGGCTTTGTCGGTGTCGCCTTGGCGCAGAGCATCGAGGTACTCGAGCTGCCACGTTGCGTAGCGCTCGGATGCCTGCGTGGCGAGGTCGCGTGTTTCTGCGAACGTCGGATCCGGTGGGAGATCTGCAACGAGCCGGGCGGTGTCGGCGAGCGACTCGGCGAGGGTGACGCTCAATCCGTCTGTCGTTGCTGAGTCGGCTTCGACGGGTAGCTCTGGCGTGGCGAAAAGAGCCGGCACCGTGGAGTGATACGTGAAGGTGGTCGCCAGTCGGCCTGAGATGCCTTCAGCTTCTGCGCCAAGGATGAGCATGGTCGTTCGCGTCGGTTCGAGCGCTTCGAGGGGGTCGCGTGGGACGAACATGAGGGTGGATGGCAGCGATGCCGTGGCGAGACTGATGACAACGGTTCCCCGTGTGTTGAGATCGCCGATCGCCGGAACTGTTGCTGAGACGTTCTCCGGGGTGGTCGTAGGATCGGTGAGACTTGCAAGGGCGGCCTGAGAATTCGGGAGTTCGTTGCGTAGATCGGTGAGAGATCGGGCGTAGTCGGCAGCGAGCACGTCGGCCTCGTTCTGCACGGTGCGGGGGAGGAGGATCACGGCGAGGACGATTGCGACGACGACGATCACGAGGAGCGCGGCGCCCAGCCATTTTCCGAGGCCTCGTCGACCGAGTCGGGGGGACACGTCGTCGGGCTCCCAGTCATCGAGCCCATCGTTGGATCGGGGAGCGACGGGCACGAACGTGTCGTCCCCGGTTGTCTCACCGTTGGCATCGGTGGCCAGGGACCCGCTCACTGCTGCGGCCCCTGCGGTCACTGCTGCGGTCTCGGACGCGACGAATGCCGGTGGTTGCTCGAGTGCTTCCAGCTCTGTGTACGTCTCGGTGGGGCTCGGAGCAGGCTTGACGACGCCGGCGAGTTCGAGGAACCACCGGCCGTCGTTGCCGGGGAGCGAGACTTGTGGTTTCTTCCTGGCCATGAATCCGTTTGGTCGCTTGCGGTGACGATACTGCCGATGTGTCGACAGTTAGGGCACCGACGCGTGTCCAATGTCGATAGCATCCGTGCCAAGCGAACGAGGTTCAGACATATGGAGATCCCGCTGCAGCGGCTCGACGACGGACTGCCGATCCCGGCTCACGCGCATCCCGGCGATGGAGGGGTTGATCTCTATGCGCGCGACTCCGTACGGCTGGATGCCGGTCATCGCGCGGTTGTCCCAACCGGTATCGCTGTGGCCATTCCCGACGGGTTCGCCGGATTCGTGACGCCTCGCAGCGGCCTCGCCGCCCGTCACGGGATCTCGGTGGTCAACGGGCCGGGCCTCGTCGATGCCGGCTACCGGGGAGAGATCAAAGTCGTGTTGGTCAACCTTTCGCGTGAGGCATTCGAGATCGAACGCGGCGATCGGATCGCCCAGTTCGTCGTCGTTCCGGTCGCTGTTCAGGAGTTCGTTCCGGTTGAGAAGCTTCCCGATTCCAGTCGCGGTTCGGGAGGATTCGGGTCGACCGGCGCGTAGGCTGTTCAGACCGCTCCGTGTTACGCTTCGCGTCTGCGCGGATGTAGCTCAGTTGGTAGAGCGCAACCTTGCCAAGGTTGAGGTCGCCGGTTCGAATCCGGTCATCCGCTCGGAGGACGGTTGCGGCCGTCCTCTGCTGACAGAGGTCTCGGCGACGTGGCCGAGTGGCCAGGCAAGGGTCTGCAAAACCCTCTACCCGGGTTCGATTCCCGGCGTCGCCTCGTCGGGATACAATGCCCACAACGGGCGCTTAGCTCAGCGGCAGAGCGCTGCCTCGACACGGCAGAGGTCGGCGGTTCAATCCCGCCAGCGCCCACCGGTGGAACCCCTTGCATGCCAAGGGGTTTCGTCGTTTCCGAGGTTGTTCGAGTCGGGCCGTGAATCCGAAAACCCCACAAAAACCCCACAGCTCAGAGCGAACGTATGTTCAG
>JAUXCV010000296.1 GCA_030618675.1 Acidimicrobiia bacterium
GTCTCCAGGCTGGCGGACGGCGGCTGCTCCAGGTCCGTGTCCTGTGTCTTGCTACCTGCTACTCGTGTCTTCTCAGGGCTGGCAGCCGGCGGCTGGTAGCTGGCAACTCCCGCTTTCACCTCTCGCTCCAATCGATCCATCCGGGTCGCCAGCGCGCTCGCATCGACCGTCGTCTCGGGTCGAGTCAGGCGGATCACCGCCAACTCGAGCATGAGTCGCTCCTCGCGCCCCTGCCGGAGATGGAGAAGCGCTTCGGAGAACAGATCGATGGCGCGCAGCACGTCGGACGACGGAACGATCTTCGCCATCCGGCGCCATTCATCGAGGATCTCCGGCGGTTCGTCGGTGATCTCTTCAAGATTCGGTGCGTACTGGGCGAGGAAGATGCCGCGGAAGAAGCCAAGAGCGTCGGCAACGAACCTCCGCAGGTCGGCACCGCGTGAAGCGAGTTGGGCGACCAGACCGAGTGCCGCAGGAGCATCCTGGTTGGAGATCGCGGTTACGAGTCCTGTGAAAGCCTCGTCATCTGCAAGACCCAGAGCCCGGGTGACACCCTCCGACGAGACGGTTCCGTCCCCCAGGGCGGCGACCTGCTCGAGAAGGCTCATGGAGTCTCGAACCGAACCGCGGGCGTGCGTAGCGATCATCGAGAGGCCTGCATGGTCTGCGGTGAACCCCTCACGGCCCGAGATATCGCCGAGGTAGCCGATGAGAGTCTCAGACGACACAGGATGGAAATCGAATCGCTGGGATCGGCTCCGAATGGTGTCGAGCAGCTTGTACGGCTCAGTTGTGGCGAGTACGAATACGACGTGCTCGGGCGGTTCCTCGAGCGTCTTGAGCAGGGCGTTGCCGGCAGCACGCGACAGCATGTGTGCCTCGTCAAGGATGTAGATCCGGCGGGCGCCTTCTGCGGCAGCGACCGTTCCAACGTTGATACGGATCTCCCGGACGTCCTCGACCTTGTTGTGCGATGCCGCGTCGAGTTCGATGACGTCGAGCGAAGTCCCCTCGGTGATACCGAGGCACGAGGCACACTCGTTACAGGGTTCGGCGTCCGCCGTGCGATTGGGACAGTTGAGTGATTTCGCGAGGAGGCGAGCCGTCGTCGTCTTCCCTGTTCCCCGAGGTCCGGCGAAGAGGTAGGCATGGGCGACCTTCTCGTCCATGACCTCCCGGGTGAGCGTTCCGATCACGTGGTCCTGCCCGATCACCTCATCGAACCGCTGCGGTCGGTACTTGCGATAGAGAGCCTGGTAGCGAGTCATTGGGTGAGAGAGTAGAGCAGTAGAGCAGCACTGGGCTACTTGCCACTGATCTACTGCTCTACTGCACAACCGGATACCGAGTACCGAATACCGACTACCGAGTACCCTCTCTCCCATGTCACAACGAATGCCAAACGACATGCGCCAGTTGATGCAGCAGGCGCAGCAGATGCAGACGCAGATCGAGACCGCACAGGCCGAACTCTCCGTCAAAACGTACGAGGGAACCGCCGGTGGTGGCGTCGTCAAGGCGGTCGTGAGAGGATCGGGCGAGCTCGTCTCGGTCGATTTCGACCCGGCCGTCCTCGACCCCGATGATCCGGAGATGGCCGGCGACCTCGTGGTTGCGGCCGTCAATCAGGCGCTCTCGGTAGCGTCGGAGGATGCGGCCGACTCGATGGGCGGCGTCGCAGGCGGGATGGATCTCGGCGGCCTGCTGGGCTGATGTTCGAACCGCCGGTCCAGCGCCTCGTCGACGAACTGGCCCGACTCCCGGGTATCGGTCGGAAGAGCGCGCAGCGGCTCGCTTTCTTTCTCCTCAACGCGGAGGAAGCCGACGCGGTCAGGCTCGCCGACGCCATCACCTCGATGCGGCGCGAGGTCCGGCTGTGTTCACGTTGCTACAACGTCACAGCGGAAGAAGAGTGTTCGATCTGTCGTGATCTACGGCGTGACACATCCATCGTGTGCGTCGTGGAACGGGCCCAGGACATCCCCGTGATCGAGAAGACCGGGGAGTTCAGCGGCCGTTATCACGTTCTCGGTGGTGCGATATCTCCCATCGAGGGGATCGGTGCAGATCAGCTCAGAGCGAAGGAACTCGTCGACAGGGTCGGCGCCGAGAACGTCGCCGAGGTGATCGTCGCGGCGAATCCGACACTTGAGGGAGATGCGACGGCGATGCTCCTCGCCCGGATGCTGAAGCCGCTCGGTGTCACCGTGACACGGCTCGCTTCCGGCCTGCCGGTCGGGGGAGACCTCGACTACGCCGACGAGATCACGCTAGGTCGCGCGCTGTCCGGCCGCCAAGAGCTGTAGACCGGCTCTGCCGAGCGTAGTCCGTAGTCCGTAGTCCGTAGTCCGTACCGTGTCGCACTTGATCTTGTCGGACGCGATCTGTCACCCGTCGCCTTCAGGGTTCAGGGGTCTCGGTTTCGGGTGACGTACACGTGGCCGAGGGGGCTGGTCCATTCGATGTCGCCGTTGGGGAGGATGCGGTAGGTCCAGCCGTGTACGTGTCTGCCGTTGTGGTCGTGTCGGCAGAACGGGCCGAGATCGTCGACGTTGGTCGTGTGGCTCTTCGACCATTCGATGCGGTGGTCGAGGTCGCATTGGGTTGCGGGTATGCGGCAGCCGGGGAACACGCAGGTCGGGTGGGTGGCCTCTACGACGCGACGTTGGCCGGCGCTGGGTCTGCGCCGTGTGGTGCCGGTCGCCACCGGGTGTCCGTTGTGGGTGACGGTGTAGCGCCATTCGCCTCCGTTGTTGTCCGCAATGACGCGGCGGGTGATGTCGTCGATGACCGGTCCGTAGCCGGCGAGTTCTCCCGGGTTGTCGGCGAGACC
>JAUXCV010000258.1 GCA_030618675.1 Acidimicrobiia bacterium
CTCATCGGTGACGCCGTCCTCGACGACGCCCGGGATATCAGCGACATACCTGAGGCGATCATCGGTCGCCTGGAGCACTACTTCCTCACCTACAAGACCATGCCGGGGGAGGAGCACCAGGTCGAGATCCCCGAGATCTATGGTCGGGACCATGCCCTCGCGGTCGTTGAAGCCGCCATGCTCGACTACGAAGAGCACTACGGCGGCCAGTAGCGATGCCTCGGAACCGGTTGTGATGGACGCTGTGGAAGTGTCGGGCCTGACCTCAGTCGAGGTGAGCGAACGCGTTACCGACGGGAAGGTCAACGTCGTCGAGTCGCGAACGTCCCGATCCGTCGGCGACATCCTGCGCTCGAACCTGCTGACACGGTTCAACGCCATCATGTCGACGATGCTCGTGATCGTGCTCGTGTTCGGTCATCTTCCGGATGCTCTCTTCGGGTTCGTGATGGTGTCCAACGCTGTCATCGGGATCGTCCAGGAGTTGCGGGCGAAACGCACGCTCGACAAGTTGAGCGTGCTCGTGGAACCGAATGTGACGGTGGTGCGCGACGGCGTTGATGAGGAGATCCCGATCGACGAGATCGTCCTCGATGATGTGATCCGACTCGAGATCGGTGATCAGGTACCGGCCGATGGAACGGTCCTGATCTCAGGAAGCGTTCAAGTCGACGAGTCGCTGCTCACCGGCGAGGCAGATCCGGTTCACAAGGAACCCGGCGACGCCATCATGTCCGGTTCGTTCATCGTCGCCGGATCGACCACGGTGGAGATAACAGCAGTGGGGGATGACGCCTACGCCCAGCACCTTGCGGCTGAAGCAAGGGAGTTCACCCTCGCGAAGAGCGACCTCATGGGAGGGATCGACCAGATCCTGCGCGTCGTCACCTGGTTGCTGATTCCCATCAGTGCCCTTCTCTTGTGGAGTCAGCTATCGGCCGACGGGTCGCTCGGCGAGGCGATGGTCTCGACCGTTGCCGGCGTCGTGGGGATGGTGCCGCAAGGTCTTGTGCTTCTCGTCTCGATGGCCATGGCCGTTGCCGTGATTCGCCTCGGCCAGCGGCGGGCGCTGGTCCAGGAACTACCGGCCGTCGAGACGCTCGCGAGGGTCGACGTGGTCTGCGTCGACAAGACGGGAACGCTCACCACCGGTGCGATCCGGCATCGAGAGACGGTGGCCCTCGACGGCCGTGATCCGGGGCAGTTCGACGAAGCGCTGGCGGCGCTCGCAGCCGCCGACCCGCATCCGAACCCCACGATGCAAGGTGTTGCCGAGGCCTACCCCGACGATCCGGGTTGGACGGTCGATCGCTTCATGCCGTTCTCGTCGGCGAAGAAGTTCTCGGCGGTGAGATTCACCGATGGGAACACGTGGGTCATCGGAGCCCCGGAGATCGTTCTCGCCGGCAAGGCGCCGGAGTTGCTCGGCCGTCTGAACACCGTCGCAGCGACCGGCGATCGTGTGCTCCTTGTAGCGGTAACGGATGCACCGCTGACCGGATACGAAGATGACCTACCGGAAGGACTCGAGCCTGCCGGATACCTCGCCTTCGCGGAGGAGATCAGGGACGATGCGGCGGATACCGTGGGCTACTTCGTCAGTCAGAACGTGACGCCCAAAGTGATCTCGGGCGATTCTGCCTCGACCGTAGGGGCTATCGCTGCAGTCGTCGGGATCCCGCATGCGGACCAAGCGGTCGACGCGCGAACGCTTCCGGAACCCGACGTACCGGAATTCGGTACCTCCGTGAACGAGGATGCTGTGTTCGGACGCGTCACACCGGACCAGAAGCGCTCCATGGTGACCGCCCTGCAGGACGCCGGTCACACGGTTGCCATGACCGGAGACGGTGTCAACGACGTTCTCGCACTCAAGCGGGCCGACATCGGGATCGCCATGGGGTCGGGGGCGCCGGCAACGAGGGCGGTGGCTCAGATCGTCCTTCTTGACAACGAGTTCTCTGCGATGCCGTTCGTCGTGGCGGAGGGGCGCCGTGTGATTGCCAACATGGAACGTGTTGCGTCATTGTTCGTCACCAAGACCGTCTACGCCGCGATCCTCGCCGTCGCGATCGGCTTCGTGGGCTGGGCGTTCCCGTTGCTACCTCGACATCTCACGTTGATCGGTTCGTTGACCATCGGAATCCCGGCTTTCTTCCTGTCGTTCGAACCCACAGAAGAGCCGGTTCGCTCGGGCGCGTTCCAGCGCGTCATGCGATTCGCCGTCCCGGCGGGGATGATCGCGGCAGGTGCCGCGTATGGGACCTACGCCGCCGCGCGAGCGATCGACGGAGACCTCTCGGTGGCCAGAAGCGCCACAACCATCACGATGGTGCTCGTCGGCATGTGGGTACTGGTGGAGTTGACGAGTCCCCTCACACCGAAGCGAGCGGCGCTGGTTGCGGCGCTGGTCGGCGCCTTCGCACTCGTGCTGGTTGTTCCTCTCGGCCGGTCCTTCTTTGATCTCGTGATTCCACCCGCCGACGTTCTCGCTGTGATCATCGGCATCTCGGTCGCAGCCTCCATCGCTCTACACGTGGCGCTGAAGATCGTCGACCATCATGGGGGTCAGTGGATACCATGGTTGCGGGAGGAAGAGGAGGCGGCGTGATGGCGGATCAGGGCACATCGGGGCTCAGTCGTCGGGAGCGCATCCTCAAGAACATCGCGAACCTCGCGGTCCGGCTCGTCTACCGAAGTGTCGATGTCCGACAACGGGCCGGCGAGACGGCCGCCGGCCCCCAACTCACCGTGTCGAACCACTTCGGGGGCTTCGCCGACGCCCTCATCCAGGCCTACGCCCTCGATCGACCGCCGCGGTTCGTCGCTCGGGACGCTATCTGGCGCTATCCGATCGCCAAGCAGGTCATGGAGTTCGCCCGGGCGATCCCCACCCACAAGCCCGAGGACAAGGGCCCGGCCGGCAACGATCAGATGTTCAGTTCCACGTATGAGGCCCTGGGCGAGGGCGACCTCATCATGATCTTCCCGGAAGGGATCACCGTCGATGATCCATCGATGGCCAGGATCAAGACCGGTGCCGCACGTATCGCTCTCGGCGCACGGGCGAGCGGTGTTGAAGGGATCCAGATCGTCCCGTCCGGCATCCACTACGACGACAAAGCGTCGCTGAGATCGAAGGTCTGGGTGAACGTCGGAGCACCGCTCGACCTCGACGCGGAGATCGAGCGGTACGCGCCGCCCGGGACGGCCCAGGA
>JAUXCV010000111.1 GCA_030618675.1 Acidimicrobiia bacterium
GGGGTTCACATCTTCGAGTTGCTTTCCCACCAACGTTCTGACGCTCCACCTCGTAGAAAGGTTCCAGGAATCGTGATCTTCTCGACTCGTATCTGTCCCGACAGCGAAAACGGTGAAGTCCGGGACGTCGCGTGCCATCATCTCCCCATGGCCAGGATGTATCCCGACCGGATTCCCAGGAGTGCTTCCCCTTCGGAGAAGCCGGTGTACCGGGCGCTCGAGCAGCTCCCGGATCCGTGGATGGTGTTCCACTCGGTGGCGTGGCAATCGCTGAGAAAGGGACGGCAAGGAGACGGCGAAGCCGACTTCGTTCTCATCCATCCCCGCCACGGCCTCATCGTCATCGAAGCCAAGGGCGGCTCGATCCACATCCGGAACGGCGAGTGGTTCACGTCGAACAGGAAGGGCAGCCATCCGATCGACCCGTTCGAGCAGGCCACCGCTTCGAAGCATGCCCTCGTTGGGTATCTGCGAGACACCATCCCGGATCTCCCGTGGCTCGAAGCCGGTCACGGCGTGTGGTTCCCCGAGATCACCGTCAGCGGCGATCTCTCTGCGGCGGCACCCGATGAGATCATTCTCGACCGCAACGATCTCAACACGCCCGTCATCGCCGTCAACGACCTCGTGAACCGGTGGAATCTCCACGGCACCATCCCCGGCGAGTTCGTCGAAGCGATCACGAAACGGCTCGCCCCTACGGTGACGATCCGCCACACCCTCGCCGACGACGTCGCTGAAGTCCACGCCCGCCAGCTCGCCCTCACTGAAACACAACGCCTCGCCCTGGCAGGCCTGCGCCGCGCTCGCAGGGTGATCGTCTACGGCGGAGCCGGCACCGGCAAGACCGTCCTCGCTGAAGAGCGTGCCCGTCGGCTCTCGGCCGATGGATTCCGAGTCGTGCTCACTTGCTTCAACCGACCGCTCGGCGATGCCCTCGCCGCCGAGTTCGTCGACAACGGCCTCGTGACCGCCGGCTCCTTCCACCACCTCGCCCATGGATGGATCACCGACGCCGGCCTCGCGTTCCCGGAAGACCCCGAACCCGGATGGTGGGACGATCCTGCCGGCGAGCTCCTCCTCGAAGCGTTCGCCAAGGGCAGCTTCTGCGCCGATGCGGTCATCATCGACGAGGGCCAGGACTTCGACGACTCGTGGTTCGTGGCCCTCGAAGCCGCTCTCGACGACCCGGCAGAGGGGCTGTTCCTGGTCTTCGCCGACCGGCAGCAGGCGATCTACCGCCGGGGCTGGGAACCACCGTTCGACGCGGTCGAATACTCCCTCGACCTCAACTGCCGCAACACCAACCAGATCGCTGAGGTCGTTGCCCGCGTTTACGGTGATGATCTTCCGACCAGCGGTGCCGACGGACCGGAACCGGAGTTCCATGCGGTCGAGTCTCCCGAGGGGATCGACAAGGCGTTGCGGGGAGTCCTCCACCGCCTGGTGAACGAAGGAGCGATACCTGCCGACCGGGTGGTCGTGCTCACCCAGCGACGCGAAGCGAAGGACCGTCTGGTTGGACTGACTCTCGCCGGTCTCCCCCTCGGCGCCATCGGGACGCCGAACACGATCGCCGTCGAGACGATCTACCGGTTCAAGGGACTCGAGGCCGACGCCACGATCGTCATCCTCGACCGACTCGAGAAGGACCGGGACCGTGCCCTCGCATACATCGGCCTCAGCCGGGCCCGCTTCCACCTCGTGGTCGTCGGATCGCCAGAGGTTGGGGCAGCGCTCGGATTGGCCTGAGAAGACTCAAAGAGCGAGGCAGCCGTTCACTCGCTGTCTCCTGTCCCCCCACACAGCCTGAGTCCACGGTTTGTGGTCGGGTTCACCGGCGGAATCTCATGGTGGGGCCGGGATTCGAGGTGTTGACGGTGATCACGATCTGGGTGAAGGTGCGAGCGGGGCTCCCTGACATTCTCCCCCACGCTGCGTGGGGGAGATGGCCGGCAGGCCAGAGGGGGCAGCCTTGACACCATCGATCTCGGATGCAGATGCCCCCCTGCAGACTCGCACGTGCCCCCCTGCGTCGTCGCTGACGCTCCTCCGCGTCCCCCCGCCGTTCCGTCGGGGGGACATGTTGGGAGACGCTCGTTCTCCTCACAAACCGCGGATCCAGGCGCAGTGGGGGGACGCGGAGGGGCGCCTTCGACGCACGGCGCATCCTCCCGGTCGGAGAACACGTCGCCCGACCCATCCCGGGCGGCACGATGCGGATAGTCTTGGAGTGGAGGAGCGGATCACGATGATGGAATCCCAGATCGAGGCACGAGGCATCACCGACCCGAACGTGCTCGAAGCGATGCGCACGGTCCCCCGCCACCGCTTCGTCTCCGACCACAACAGAGAAGTCGCCTACGGCGATCACCCGCTCCCCATCGGACACGGGCAGACAATCTCCCAGCCGTTCATCGTGGCGATGATGAGCGAGGCCCTCGGAGTCGGCCCGGGGGACAAGGTCCTCGAGATCGGTGCCGGCTCCGGGTATCAGGCTGCGGTCCTGTCGGCCATGGGGTGCGAGGTATACACCGTGGAGATCATCCCCGAACTCGCCGCCCGGGCCGAGGCCATCCTCAACGAACTCGACTACGACGTCACCGTGACCACGGGGGACGGCTACTTCGGATGGAGCGAACATGCTCCGTTCGACGGCATCATCGTTACCGCCGCCGCCGACCGCGTGCCCGAGCCGCTGATCGAACAGCTCAAAGAAGGGGCAGCGCTGGTCATTCCGGTCGGCCCGGCCGGCGCCGTGCAGACGATGTGGCGGATCACGGTCGACGAGGACGGTCTGGTCACCGGCAAGAACCTCGGCTCGGTGATGTTCGTTCCCTTCACCCGCGCCGGGGAGTAGCCGGCCCGCCGCCGACGCCGCCCCCGATCAGACGAGCCCGAAGAGCTCCCAGATCCTCGTGACGACGAAGACCAACAGGACGATGCCGACGAGATCGAGCACGATCCCTCGCCGGAAGATCTGACCGGCCGTGTAGAGATGTGTGGAGTAGGCGATCATGGTGGGAGGTGTCCCGACCACCAGTGCGAAGTCGACCGACGACGCGATCGCCACGACCATGACCAGGCCGACCGGGCTCACACCGAGGACGCCTGCGAGCGGGATCGCCAGCGGGATCAGGATCGCCGCCGACGCCGTGTTCGAAGCAACCGTCGTCAGCAACAGCGTGATCACCGCCACGGCCAGTACCGCGACCACCTCGGGAACGTCGACGAGGCCGACAAGCCTCGTCGCCAGATAGTCCGACGTTCCCGTTCGCACGAGGAACAGACCGAGAGTCAACCCTCCCCCGAACGTGAGCAGAGACGGCCACGAGATCCGTCCGAGGTCCTCCGGCTGGAGCTTCCCAAGGATGAAGAGCGCCACGGCACCGGCCAGCGCGACGATCCCTGCATGGACGCCGTGAAAGGTCTGCGTGAGCCAACCCGCCACAACCGCCAGGAGGACCGCCAGCACGATCATCTGATCACGGTCCGGTCGGCCGACCTTCCGGTGCTCGTCGACGGCGACTCGCCGCGCCTCGACGAACCGCTCCGGATCGACGTGGATACGACTCCTCTTCCACAGGTACACGCCCATGATCGGCACAAAGAGCACCACCATGGGGAGACCGAAGGCGAACCACTCGACGAACGAGATCGACCGACCGCCGAACCCTTCGAGGAACTCGATGGCGATCTGATTGGCCGGTGTCCCGATGGCGCTGCCGACGCCGCCGATCGTGGCTGCGTATGCGATGCCCAGCACGAGAGCCTTCCGAAAGCTCTCGTCGCCGAGCGGCGCGGTCACTGCGATCGCGATCGGGACCAGCACTGCAGCCGCCGCCGTGTTGGACATGAACATCGAAAGGACGGCGGTCAAGACGAGCATCGCCCCGAACAATGTCGCGGCGCTCCTCCCCGACCGGGCGGTGATCGACACGGCGATGAAGTGGTCGAGGCCGCACCGCTGCATGGCTTCGGCCATCAGGAACCCGGCGAAGAACAGGACGATGATCGGATTGAAGAAGGGCGCTGTGGCGCCGGCAGCGTTCGCGACGCCGCTGAAGACGAGGGCCACTGGGATCATCAGCGACGTGACGAAGAGCGGGATCGCCTCGGTCACCCACAGCACCACGACGAAGCCGAGCAACCCGAGCACCACCGCCGAGTCCTGCGGTGGACGGCGCAGCGCCTCGAGGTGTCGCTCCGAATCGTTCCATGCGACGACCGGGATCAGTTCGTCGTGACCGTTCGGCAGTTCGATGCGGAGCGCGACGCTGCCGGCGTCGACCCGTATGCGTTCGCCGTCCCCGGTCACCGTGATCGTCGCTTCGACCGGACCATCGGTGGGAACGCCTCCCGGGTATGTGAGTTCGATCTCGATACCGGACACAGCGCTCGTGTGGGACGCCGTCTCCGTGGCGCCGACCGCGATCGGGGCCTCGAGCACAACCTCGCCCCGGTAGGTCACGGTCGTGTTCCCGGGACCCGGCGCCCAGTCCTCGGGCGCCAGCAGCGACAGGGCCACACCGGCGGCGACGGCGAGGCCGAGGAACACCAGCCTTCGGAGCGCCGAAGGCTGGTCGCCTCGGGTCGCGCTTCCGCTGCCGGTAATCACACACCAATGGTCGCAGAGGTGAGCCGTCCTGTGGCAGCGTTCGAGGAGCTTCGGGAAAACGCTCTACGGTGATGCCGTGGAGCCCTCTTGCCGAAGAAGCCCGGTGGATCGGAGGTACCGCCGTTGACGCGCCGATACGAGATCGTCGAACACACCGCGGACACAGGCATCGAGACGGGCGGGGACACCCTGGCGCATGCGATCGGCAACGCGGCGTTCGGGATGTTCGACCTCATGTACGACCTGTCCTCCGTATCGGCGGAGACGTCGGTCACCTTCAAGGTGGCCGCGATCTCACCGCCGGAGCTACTGGTCGACGTTCTGAGCGAACTGCTCCTGCGCAGCGAAACGGACGACCTCGTGTTCACAGAGTTCCGCGTGCGCGCAGCCGAAATGCATGCCACCGTCGACGCCGCCGGTGCTCCGATACACGGACTCGAGCTGCGCGGCCCGCCGATCAAGGCCATCACGTATCACGATCTCAGATGCGCGCCGGCAGGCGACGGCTGGGAGATCCGGGTGATCTTCGACGTGTAGGCAAGCCTCCCCCAACGGGATCGGGCACCGCCCGGATATGGCGCGTACACTCGAGGAGGGGGGAAGCGAGCATGGAGGTGCCATGGGATCCGTATACAAGATCGTCGAGCTCGTCGGCACGAGCGATAGTTCCTGGGAGGACGCCGCCGCGACTGCCGTAGCAGCGGCCGGCGACTCACTCCGGGATCTACGCGTTGCCGCCGTAACGGACCTCGATATGCAGATTGCCGATGACGGATCGATCGCGGCGTATCGCGTCAAAGTCAAGCTGTCGTTCAAGCACGAGGTCAGCGCCTAGGACACTGTTGAGTCATCACTCGGCAAGGATCGTTGAAGAGAACCGCCGAGCTGCCCCTGCGTGGTGACGCGCCCGGGATGTCACAACGCGTTCGCGGCACCGGCAACCAGGAGGCGATCGATCACCCACCGGGCCACCCTCCGGTTCTACGCAGAGCTGAAGGATTTCCTCCCAAGGGACCTGCGATCGGGGACGGTCACCCGCAGCTTCGACGTCCCGGGAAGTGTCAAGGACATGATCGAAGCCTGCGGCGTGCCTCATACCGAAGTCGATCTGATCGTCGCCAACGGCCGCTCAGTCGACTTCTCCTATCTCCTCAACGACGGGGATGCAATCAGCGTCTTCCCGGTGTTCGAATCGTTCGATATCACACCGATCGTCAAAGTGCGCCCGAAGCCCCTTCGGACGGTGCGGTTCGTCGCCGACGGTCACCTGGG
>JAUXCV010000399.1 GCA_030618675.1 Acidimicrobiia bacterium
GCGTCGCCGGCTTGTCATCCTTCGTCCAACGCTTGATCACACTCTGACGCTCCGCCAGCAGATCATTCGAATACACCATCGCCGCAGCGAACCCCGCAACACCCACAATCACCGGACGCACCGGTGATCTCGCGGGGAACCGCTCCCGCGCAGCGACGCTCGACTCGTAGATCGCACCCCCGACCCCACCCGCAGCAGCCAAACGACCAACGCTGCGAACCGACGCCTTGAACGTCGACTCGTCATCCGTCTCCGGGATCCTCGAGACCGCCAAACCCGCAGCCGCCACCACAGCTCGAGCACCGATCCTCAAACCGAACGGCGCCGAACCCGGAACCACCCGACGGATCCCCGCGTCAACAGCACTCACCACAAGATCAGCAGCCAACACCGACGCCCCCGCCGCCATCCCCTGATGTATCGCAGCACGCGGCATCAACGACGGACCGAACGAAGCGAACAACGCCCGCGTCTTCAGCGGCGCCGACGGACTATTCGCAACCGGATTCAAACGATCCGCAGCACGGACAGCGAGACCGGCTGCTGTGGAGCGAGCGCTCATGATCCACTCACCATCGTGTGCGCTTGTCGAGTGGCTGATAGATTCATCGTGCTCTCCTTTTTGGTTCTCTGCTGCAGAAGAATGACTGTCATGTTCCTAGCACCAGGCTACGCGTCCGCCTGAGCAGCCCCGGCTGCCATTGACCTCTTGCCCAGTTCGGCGCCGATCGGCAGCAGTAGGACGAGACCGATCAGCCCGGCTGCGATCACTGTGATGAGCACATTGGGACTGTCGGAGAAGTTCATCGCGCCGACAACGAGCGCAGCGGAGAGGTTCCGCTGAGCGGTCCCGAGGCCCATGACGGACCGGGTCGCGGGGTCCGAACCTCCCGCCACGTACCCGATGGCAAGCGAGACCAGCAGGAAAACCAGTATGGCGATGATGGCACCGGTACCAAACAGCGAGACGATGTTCTGCCACTGCAGGACGATCGCTCCGACAAGCATCAGCAGGATCGCGAGCGACGATGCACTTGCCATGTGTGGTTGGAGATCGTCTGCGAGGTCCGACCAGCGCCCCTTCATGAACAGTCCGATCCCGAGTGGCAGCAGCATCGCCAGGATCAGGGACTTGGCGATGTCCCAGGGATTGATCTCAACACCGCTGAGGAGAAGAGGCAACACGATCGGCATGTAGGCGATCGTCACGACCATCAACAGCACCATGAGCCCAACCGAGAATGCCACATCACCTTTGGCGGTCTGCGCGAGTTTCGGAAGGAACGGCGCTCCGGCGGCGGTCGCCATGAGAAGCAGACCGGTGTAGATGTCCTGATCGAGACTCATCACCGCCTGGATTCCCCACACCAGAAGCGGCACAGCGACGAAGTTGACGGCAAGCGCCAGGATCACCAGTTTGAGGTTCTTCAATGGGGCGACGATCTGGGGAATCGTCAGGCTCAGGCCCATGGCCAGCATCGACGACAGCACGAAAACGATCGCCGACAATTTCACGATCACGGTCAATACGTCAGCCATGGGAAGAACACCTCTCAGGTCGTGGGAACATCATGTCACGTGGGCACCGTGGCACCGCTTGAATTTGAGGCCGCTGTCACACGGGCAGAGGTCGTTGCGGCCGACGTCGGCGAATCGTGCGGCCTCTTCGGCGGCGAGGACTGCGGGCATCTCGGCCGGCGCGCGGTTCTGACGCAGCAGATCCGACATGATCCGCATCGGCCGGTCGACGTGGTTGAAGAAGATCTTGTATCCGGCGCAGAGGTAGTTGAGGCCTGCTTCGCCATCGGGTGTCTCGATGAATCGGTTCTTCGGACAACCGCCGTGACACGCGAATCGGACCTCGCAGGTGCGGCAGAACTCTGGGAGCGAATCTCGTTTCGCCAGTCCGAACTCGACCTGCTGCGGAGATCCGACCAACTCGACCATTGGCGTGCCGTTGATGTTCCCGAGCAGGTAGTCCGGCTCGACGTAGTGATCACACGAATACAGGTCGCCGTTGTGCTCGAGCGCCACGGCAAGCCCACAAGTCTCCGAGAACACGCACACACCGGCC
>JAUXCV010000153.1 GCA_030618675.1 Acidimicrobiia bacterium
TTCGAGAGGGAGAGGATCGGTATCTCCGAGTCGATTGCCGGGGCGGCCTGCTCGAGCACGGATCGGAACCCGTGCGATGGGACGCTCATGACGATCGCGTCGGCACCGGCGACGGCGACTTCGATGCCGGTCGTCGCCGTCAACTCTCGTGGGAGATCGAAGCCGGGCAGATAGTCGGGATTCGCTCCCTCGTTGATCTGCTCGACCAACTCGGGCCGACGCGCCCAGAGGACCGTCTCGACCTTTGGGGCCAGCATGGAGGCGACCGTCGTTCCCCACGAGCCTGCTCCAACAACCGTGATCTTCATGTGGTCTCCTCTCTTCCGGCCTCAGGCTACGGCATTCGGCGCGACCGTTTCAGTGGGTCCTTGTAATCACGGACTCCCTCGGCGACGCTTCACGAAACACATACGCCGCGAGAGCGAGGCACCTTGACGTCCACGAACTACGTGATCGACACATGCGTCCTCCTCGCCGACCCCCATGCCCCGCTCCGATTCGATGAACACCATGTGGTGCTCCCTCTTGTTGTCGTTGAGGAACTCGATCGGCAGAAGTCGCGGATGGACGAAGTCGGGGCGAACGCACGGTCGGCGATCCGGATGCTGGAGAGTCTCGGTGCTTCTGAGTCCGGCGGATTGGCAGTACCGACTGATCTTCCGGGAGGAGGGTCGCTCAGGATCGAGCTGAACGGGATCGCATCGGACCGCCTTCCCGACATCCTCGACCCTTCGACCGCCGATCACCGCATCCTCGCAACATGCCTCAATCTCGTTGACGACGGTTTACCCGCTGTTCTCGTCACAAAGGACGCTGCGCTCCGCATCAAGGGTGCCCAGCTCGGTGTCCCGGTTGAGGATTACCGCGGTGACACCGTGCAGGTCGATGAGTCGTACAGCGGTGTTGCTGAGATCGATGTCGCAGGCGAGGCCATCGACGAACTCTTCAGTAGTGGAAAGGTCGTCGTCGAGGATCCAGATCTCGTTGTCAATCAGTTCGTCGTCCTCCACGGACCCGGATCCCAATCGGGCCTCGGCCGGGTTGTTGATGACGGCGCGCAGACGGTGATCACGCGGGTTCCCGGTAGTCGGCACATCTTCGGGGTGGAATCGAAGAACACCCGCCAGGCCTTCGCCTTGGATCTTCTGATGGACCCGGACGTCGTGGCGGTTTCGGTGATGGGCATGGCGGGAACCGGGAAGACGTTCCTGGCCCTGGCAGCGGCGCTCGAACAGGTGCTCGAACTCGGTCGCTACCGGAGGGTCTCGGTGTACCGACCGCTCGTGGCCGTCGGACGCCAGGAAGTCGGGTACCTACCCGGTGATCTCAGTGAGAAGCTCGAGCCCTGGATGGCGGCCGTGCACGACAATCTGTACGCCTTGTTCGGGCGATCGGAAGGCTCGGTGCGCGATACGGTTGAAGAGCTTTTCGAACGCGACGTGCTCGAGATGGCTGCTGTGACCTACCTCCGCGGTCGGTCGATCACCGGAGAACTCGTGATCGTCGACGAGGCGCAGAACCTCGAATTGCCGACGCTCAAGGTCATCCTGACCCGGATGGGCGCCGATTCCAAGGTCGTTTTCTGCGGCGATCTGACCCAGGTTGACAATCCCTACGTATCGCCGTTCGGAGGGCTGGCGGCCATGATCGAGAAGTTCAAGGGGAACCCGTTGTTCGGTCACGTAACGTTGGACCGGACGGTGAGAAGCCCCCTAGCGGAGTACGCAGCGAAGATTCTGTAGAGCCGTAGTCCGTAGTCCGTAGTCCGTAGTCCGTAGTCCGTATCCCGTATCCCGTAGTCCGTGTCTGCCTGATCTACTGATCTACTGATCTACTCGGCTACTCAGCTACTCCGCTACTCCGCTACTCAAATCCGGGTCGCGCCTGAAGCCGACGAGGCGGTCTGCTGTCGCGGCGGGGAGGCGGACGGTCAATTCCGTGCCTTGTTCCGCGTGGTGCTCATCGAGGACTTCGCCTGCATCGTGCAACGTGGCGACGAGATCTCCCCGGTCGTAGGGGATCAGGAGACTCACCGTCGTGGTAACCGCTTCTAGGCCGTCGACGATCGCTGAGGTGACGCCGTCGATGCGCTCGCCGGCGAGCGCCGACACCGCAACGGACCCCTCGTAGACCGTGAGGAGCCTTCGAACGACAGCCGGCTCCACCAGGTCGATCTTGTTGAAGACGAGGATCTCCGGCACGTTGGCGGCTCCGATCTCGTTGAGCACATCGCGAACGGCCGTGATCTGTCCGTCCGGATCGGGGTCGGCAGCGTCGACAACATGCACGAGAAGATCAGCCTCGGCAGCTTCGTCGAGTGTTGAGCGGAACGCTTCGACAAGTTCGTGCGGGAGCCTGCGCACGAATCCGACCGTGTCCGACATGAGAGCGCGGTGGCCGTCTGGGAGGTCGAGTCTCCGGACTGTGGACCCGAGGGTCGCGAAGAGCCGGTCTTCAACGAGGACATGCGCATCGGTGAGACGGTTGAAGAGCGTTGACTTACCGGTGTTCGTGTACCCGACGATGGCGGCCATGGGGAGGCCTGAGCGTTTGCGAGACTTGGCTCTTGTGTCCCGCGACCGGCTCGCGTCCTTCAGCTCCCGCTCGATCTTGGACATCCGCTCCAGGATTCGCCGTCGGTCGGTCTCGAGTTTGGTCTCGCCGGGACCACGGGTCCCGATCCCTGCGCCGAGCCTGGAGAGCTCGACCCCCCTGCCGCGGAGACGGGGCAGGCGGTAGCGGTACTGGGCGAGTTCCACCTGGAGACGGCCCTCATGGGTGTGGGCATGTTGGGCGAAGATGTCGAGGATCAGGGCGACCCGATCGACGACGTCGCATTGGAAGGCCTGTTGGAGGTTGCGCTGCTGAGCCGGTGATAGCTCGTTGTCGAACACGACGACGTCGATGTCGAGCATGTGTGACTCCGCCACCAGTTCAGAGAGCTTGCCCTTGCCGATGAACGTTGCCGGATCCGGTTTGCCGCGTCGGACGAGCACTGCCTCGACGGGATCCGAGCCCGCTGTGTCCGTGAGCAGTTCGAGTTCGCCCAGACTCCGATCGCCCTCGGCGATCTGCCCGCCGTCACGCACCATCCCGATCAACAGCGCCCGCTGTCGGACGACATCGAGATCGGTGACCGACGCGGTGAGGCGTCGGCGACTCCGAGCAACGTGAGAACCAGAGTGATCGGTCATGAGGGGATTATGGCGACTTCGCCGAAGCTCCGTAGTCAGTAGTCCGTAGTCAGTAGTCCGTAGTCCGTATCCCGTAGTCCGTATCCCGTATCCGGTGAAGACTCTGCCTGATCTACTGATCTACTGATCTACTGATCTACTGATCTACTCCGCTACTCCTCTCAGGCAAGGATTCGGCGGCAGGTCGATGACCTGGGAAGATGCACAGGTCGCTGTGCGTGATCACATGACACTGAGGAAGAAAGGAAGGGCGGAATGAGAGTGACGAGAACGAGGAACCTCTTGGTGCTTGTTGCAACGATGGCGCTCGCGGCCGGCGCGCTGACGGCATGCAGCAATGGGGAAGGCTCCGGCGAGACCACGACGACGACCGAGGCGCCGACGACGACGATGGCGGCGACCACGACGGCGGCTGCCGTTTCGACGACCGCCGCCGTCTCAGAATCGGGAGATTCCAGCGATGCAACTCCGCTATCGCCAGAAGAACTCAAGGGCGGCCTGTTCGTGAATCTGTCGACCGACGACATGGATACGGCGGCGATGGCGATCGGCTTCGCTACCAAGGTCATGGCGAACACGGGTAAGCCGGCCACGATCTTCCTCAACGTTTACGGTGCTCGTCTCGCAGACATCAACATCCCCCAGAATGTGCACGTGTCGGGCAACACCCTGCAAGAGATGCTCGGCATGTTCATGGATGCAGGCGGCACCGTCCTCCTGTGTCCGGTCTGCATGAAGAACGTGGCAGGGCTCAACGAGAGCGAGATGCTGCCGGGGTTGATCATCGGCAAGCCCGAGTATGTGTACGCCGCGATGTTCGCTGAAGACGTCACCGTTCTCAGCTACGGGGGCCGCTAGGTCGTGATTCGCATCGGACTCCGGATCCCGGTTCTCCTCGTCGCTGTTGCCGTGGTCACGGGGGCCACCGCATGCGGCGGTGAGTCGGGCGCCGACGATACGACGACGGTAGCGATCGAGCATACGGGTGGGCCGCAGATCGTCATCGAGGATCCATGGTCTCGATCGACGCCGGACGTCGAAGGCGGTACGGGCATCGTCTACATGACGTTCAGCAACCGGGGCGACACCGCCGATCGGCTTGTTGCGGCGAAGACACCGGTCGCCGCAGCGGTGGAACTCCATATCGACGAGATCGATGCGAACGGTGTGATGCACATGCGGATGGTCGACGGCGGAGTGATCGAGATCCCACCGGGCGGAACGGTCCTGCTCCAGCCGGCGGGACTCCACATCATGCTGATCGATCTGGCCGAACCGCTCAAGGAAGGGACGTCGTACCCGTTGACCCTCAAGTTCGAGACGATCGGAGAGGTCACGCTCGATATCCCGGTTTCCTACGAGCAACCGGAACCGGGTGTCGTCGACCCGATCGTCGTCCCCGGGTCCTGAGCACATGGCCCACGGAGCACGCACCGGATGACACGCAGGAAGACCTGGAAGCGAGCCGCAGTCATCGGCGTGGCGCTTGCGCTGACGGCGACGGCCTGCTCCGGTGGCGCCGGTGACGGGGATCTCGATGACCAACTCAGGGTTGTTATCGACGCCCAGGGCCTCACGGGAGATCCGTCGATCGGGCGCGATCTTCCGGATATCGGGGATCCGCTGGCCCAACT
>JAUXCV010000264.1 GCA_030618675.1 Acidimicrobiia bacterium
CGCCGTCCGGATCGGGAACGACACCGACACCGTTGCAGCCATCGCAGGGACGCTCCTCGGGGCGATCTGGGGTTCGTCGGCGGTGCCACTCGAGTGGAAAGCGGCGATGCACGGTTGGCCGGGGCACACAACGGCCCGGGATCTCGTACGTCTCGCCATGCTGACCCTCAATGGAGGCGGCAACGACGGTGTTGGATGGCCGTCGGTAGCCGACCTGCTCCCCTACTACGAAGAGCACTTCCCCCAGAAGCCGCTCGCCGTCCCACTGCCCGACGATCCCGGCGTGCTGATCGGCAACGTCACCGGGACCGCCATCGCCGACACCGATGTCGTCGTGTCTCTCTGCCGTATGGGGTCAGAGCCCCGCCGGCCGGAGCATCATGACGTGTGGCTCCTCGACGAGGCCGACCCCGCTGCGAATCCGCACCTCGACTTCGTCCTCGATGACACGGCCCGCTTCATCGCCGCACAACGCGACGCCGGCAAGACGGTGTTCCTGCACTGCGTCCGGGCCGAGAGCCGCACACCGACCGTCGCAGCCACGTATCTGGCACACCGCCTCGGAATCCCGGGAACGGAGGCTCTCGAGCGGATTCGAACCGTGCTCCCGAAGGCCAGTCCGAACCATGGTTTCCTCAAGGCGCTCGACCGATTCAGCAACGACAACGCCGACAAGGAGCGTGAGTGACCATGGGACGACACGGACAACCCGCAGGAACCGACGCCCGAACGCTCATCCCGACCGACATCACCGGGTCGATGCTGACCCCGAACCCGCTCGTCGACTACCGCGACCGGTATCGGGGGGCGATGCTGGGAACTGCCATCGGCGATGCCCTCGGCCGCCCTGTTGAGTCGCGCTCCCCCGAACGCATCCGCGCCCGCTACGGACTGGTCACCGACTTCATCCCCTGGCTGGAGTCGGACGACGGACCGGCCGGGAAGTTCACCGACGATACCGAGATGTCGCTGTGCGTCGCTCAGTCGATCATCGAACGCGGCGGTATCGATCCGGAGGATCTTGCCGACCGATTTCGGGCGTGGGGACGGATCGGCCGGGGCATGGGATCGGCCACCCGGGACGCATGCCGGCGGCTTGAGTTCGGCTACTCGTGGTACGAAGCGGGATCCGCATCGGCAGGGAACGGCGCAGCGATGAGGGCTGCACCGATCGGCCTCTACGACTCGGTTGACGTGGACGCCCTCCGCACGGACGCCGCTACGACGGCCGTGATCACCCACAGCGATCCGACGGCGGCCGCTTCGACCATCATCGCCGCATACACGGTGGCGCATCTGCTCCACACGCCCGTCGGACAGTTCGACGCCGACGAACTGCTGATCGGGATCGAAGCGATCATGGTCGATGTCGAGGATCCCGCACTCCCCGAACGCAGGGACCGCCGATCGGTCGTGACGCTCCTGCAGCGAGTCCGTGATGTGTTCGCCATGCGGGACCGCTGCCTCGAGGAGATCTTCGCTCTCACCTACAACGGAGCGTTCGTCCTCGAGTCGCTCCCCGCCGCGCTCGCAGCGTTCCTGTCATCTCCTGAGGATCCGGAACAGGTCATCATCTCAGCCGTGAACGGCGGCTACGACGCAGACACGATCGGGGCAATAGCCGGAGCGTTCGCCGGCGCCCATCACGGGGAGTCGGGTCTGCCCGGGCGGTGGATCGACGGCATCGAGTTCCGCACCGGTCTCGAAGGAGTCGCCGACGAACTCGTTTCCCTCACCGGGTTGGGACCAATGCCGGCCCCAATCCAGAACCCGGCACCGGACGAATACGACCCCTTCGTCGCGGACGGTCGGCGTTGGATCACCCTGGTTCACTCGGACTCGGCGGCACTCCAACCGGACGAGGCACACGACATCCGCCTCATGCCCCACCCGACAGCAGCACGAGAACTCGTCCGGTAGCCCGACGCCGCAGCTGGTCCGTGGCGTTCCGGAGAGCGTGGCAAGGCCGATGGGGGGCCTACGTCTCAGCAAGTGCGAAACACACGATCACCTCGGTTTCGCCTCGCTGCTCGTACCTCCAGGTGATCCGATAGACACCGCCCGACAGACGCACCTCGTTGGTGGCCCAGAGCTGGATGTCGGTTCCTTCGATGCGAATAGAAGCCGTCCTCATATCGGGCGACACATGGTCGGTGGCGAGTCGGTGGAGGACCCCATCGACGACTTCATCATCGAGTTCAGTCCGAACAGAATCCTGCATACAGCGCAGGAACTCAGGTAGGCCAACGACATCCACAACATACCCATTGTGAGGTAGCGGCTACGTGAGATCAATAATGTCGTCGCCGGAGATCGACTCGGCAGCTGCCCGCTCAAGGGAGGCAACGTTGGCCGGGTTCGCAAGGATCGCGTACTCGACGTCGGTCACGACCCTTCCGGCGCGAACGATCCATGCCGACGGCTCCCCTTCCACACGATCGGCGACGATCGTCGACCCCTTCGAGAATCCAAGCTTCGTCAGATACGAGCGACCCCGTTCGTCGATCTTGAGAACCTCTCTGGAGTCAATGGCCATGACCACATCATACCCGTTTACCCCCTTAGGGGCAATAGGGTGCTGTTCTTCTCTGACTCAATTCGCTTGACAGGAGAGCACTGTTGACCGCATTGCCGGCAGATGAATCCCCGCAGCGCCCTGATTCGTGTGCAACACTCCACTTGGACGCTCGGAGGAGGGGCATCATGGTCGACAGGGATAGTGAAGAGACGCGGGATCAGCCACGACAACGGCTCGACACGACGCTCGACGAGCTTGACAGGATCATCGATCAGACTCGGAGAGAACACAGCCAACTCGGTGTCTTCCCCTCGATGTATCGATCCGTAACGACTGAGATCCAGGATGCGGTACGTACGGACTTCTTCGACGACGGCGTCGCCATGGAGGATCTTGCCGTTACCTTCGCGGATCGGTACCTCGACGCCTATCGGCGGTGGAGCAATGCCGACACCACGACAGACTCCTGGAGGATCGCGTTCGAGGCCGCTACGGACGGGCGAAGAAGAATGATCGCACAGCACCTGCTCGCCGGGATGAACGCCCACATCAACCTCGACCTCGGGATCGTGGCAGCCGATATCGCCGGCCACGAACCGGACCGCCTGCACAGAGACTTCCTTCGTGTGAACCAGATCCTCTTCCAGAAGTTGAACGGACTCCA
>JAUXCV010000428.1 GCA_030618675.1 Acidimicrobiia bacterium
GGCAGGCATAACGCCTTTCGTTTATTGTTGTGCTGAAATCTACTTGAAATCAGTTTAAGCTCACGAATAAGTTTTACAGTTTGGGTGCCGTCGCGATGCAACGATCTCCAGACCGGCAACAATCCAGGTGATCGGTTCGTGACTCACGTCGTCTCGTCCGACTCGGTGAGGAGCCGTTCGGGGATCACGTCCCGGCCGTACACGTCATCGATCGTCTCGGCCCGCTTGATCAACTCGGCCTGATCACCGTGGACGAGGACCGAAGCTGGTCGCGGCAGGGAATTGAAGTTCGATGCCGAGCTTTCCTGGTAGGCGCCCGTCTCGAGCAGCGCCACGACGTCTCCGTCCTCGACTTCAGGGACCCGTGCACCAAGTACGATCTGATCGGCGTAGCAAAAGTGCCCGACGATGTCGGCCGTCTGCATGGCCGGCGCGTCCGGTTTCGAAACGAAGACGAACGGGTGCCGATTATGTTCGAGCACCCCGCCGGCCAGGAAGAAGTAGGTCGTATCGGTGAGCACCCAGGTGTAGGGGATGGGGGCCGTCTGCCGCTTCACAGTCTTCACCGTCGCGAGGTGGATACCCGTGTCTCCGTACATGGCGCGCCCCGGCTCGAGCTGGAGCCGCACGCCATCGACGTTGATGCCGTTCTGCTTCAGCTCGCGGCACAGCACGGACGTAATTCCCCGGCCGTACTCTTCGATAGTCGGAGGTACCTTCGGGTCGCTGTGGCTCGTGAGCGCAGCGACGATCTTCCCCAGCAGCGCATGATAGGCTTTATCGCCCAGGCCGCGCAGGCCGACGAGGAACGGGTAACCGAGCGCCGTGAGCAGGAACTCAGAACGGGGGAACTCCTTGTTGTGCGGGTCACGAGGGCTCGCCATACCGCCGCCGATGTCAATCTCGGTCGGCTGCCAGCCTCCCCACGCCTTGCTGAGCTCACCGATGAGTCGGGCGTAGCGTACCATCATGCCCTCCCAGTACCAGAGGCTCGGATGGTGGCGACCGGAGTGGAAATGGAGGCCGACGAGTTCGACGTTCGGCATCGCCAAGACCCGACGGCCCATCTCGGGCAGGTACTCGGGCGGGATGCCTGACTTGTACACCTGAACACCGAGGTCGATCGGGACGGTTAGCTGCGAGAAATCCGTAGGGCGCCACAGGTTCGGCAACGCCGGCTTCACCCGGAACCGGATCTTGGCCGTTTTGTTCAGCTCGGCTGCGACCTCTTGAATCAGGTCGATCTCGTGCACGTCTTCGACGGTGATCCGCACGCCCGCAGCGACGCAGTTACGCAGGTGGTTCTTTGGCTTCCCACCGCCGTTGACCGAAACCCGTTCAGGATCGACGCCGGTCTTGAGCACGCCGGCGAGTTCTTCGGATGAGTAGATATCGGCGCCGGCTCCCTCGTTGGAGAGGATCTGCCGGGTGGCAAGCAACGTGTTGGCCTTCATCGCCGGCAGCACGTCGACCGGGCCGGGCCAACCAATGGCGAATGCCTCCCGGAAGCGACGCAGGTTTTCCCTGATCTGCGCCTCTGAGAAGACAAAGAGCGGCGTCCCGAACCGCTCGGCAAGGTCGAGGATATTGACCCCCTCGATGTGCAGCACGCCGTTACGCACGGAGAGGCAATCGAAGTCGCGCATCGCGGCGGACCAGTGCGGACGAGGTTCGGATGGTCGGATCATGGCGTTATACAGAAAGATTAAAAGTCTGATACCCTAAAGTCCACTCGGCCAATAGACGCATGAGGTCAATCATGATGACCTGTCTCGAGCCGCCACACAAAGCCATAATTAAGCTGGCTCTGTCATCGTAGAAGCGGTGACTGTTATCATTGTGGTCATCCCAACTTAAGCGATCAGACTGAGTTAAAACCACGACCAGAAACAGCCTGCGGCTTCAACACAAACGCGGCGAATCAGCGATTGGCGGGGCTGGAAT
>JAUXCV010000031.1 GCA_030618675.1 Acidimicrobiia bacterium
GCCTGCATCGCTCCGTAGACGGCAGCCGCTCCTGCCATGTCGGTCTTCATGTCCTCCATGCCCTTCGCCGTCTTCAGCGAGAGACCCCCGGAGTCGAACACGATCCCCTTGCCGACGAACGCGACGAACGCGTCGGCGTCGGTCGGCCCGTAGCTGAGGATGACCATCCGCGGCGGATTCGTGGCTCCGGCGCCGACGGCGAGCAGTCCTCCGTATCCCCGCTCGGCTGCTTCGACTTCATCTACGATCTCGACGGAGATGCTGTCGCTGAGCGAACGTGCGCGATCGGCGAGAACTTCAGGGGCCTGGTCGACGGCCGGTTGATTGATCAGGTCACGAGCGAGTGCGACGCCTGCCGCGATCGCCGCGGCATCCCGAATCTCTGCCCCGGCGCCCTCTCCTGCCTCGAGGAGTTCGAGACGCTCGTTGACACGCGGCTTCGGCTCACTTCGATACGCGTCAAATCGGTACGCGCCGAGGAGATAGCCGAGGGTCACGGCTCCGATCGCTCCCGCGACATCGACCAGATGCAGGGTCGTTGCCGTCGAGACGTACGGGGCCGACATCCGACCGACCGCACCGGCCGCTCGACGCAGTGACTCCGCATCGACTTCATCGCCGAGACCGACGAATGCCACAGATCCGAACGAGAGAGCACCTCCGGGAACAACAACGAGTTGGCCGGCGGCGCCGGTGAATTCGCGTGTCTCCAGGTAGTCGGTCAGCCACGGTCCCAACTGATCGGCCGTCGACTCGGCGCCGGGGCCCCAGGTCAGGTCCGCGAACACTGGAACTATCAGCAGATCTGCTGTTGAGGCGGATACGGCACCGCTCGGAACGATCTCGGTCATGTGGTTTCTCCTCGTGTCGGGGTCCACTCGCGCTCCACGGCGCGAGCGAGCATGTACAGATAGTCGGCAAGACGGTTGAGGTAAGGCACGACGAGCGAGTCCGGTTCTTCGGCGAGATGGGCAACCGCCCTCCGTTCGGCTCGCCGCACGATTGTGCGGGCGACGTCGATCGTTGCCGCGACCGGTTCGCCGCCGGGAACGATGAACTCCGTCGGCATCCCCACCTCGGACTCGATTCGGTCGATCCGGTTCTCGAGGCGGTCGATCATAGAGGGATCAACCCGGCTCACACCCGCTTCGAGCAGGTCCCGGTGGCCGGGATCGGTGGCGAGTTCCGCCGCTACCACGAAGAGATCCCGCTGCACGTCGAGCACGGCTTCTGCGAGTTCGGATTCGTCCTGGGCCCTGACGATGCCAAGAGCCGAGACGGCCTCGTCCACCGTCCCGTACGCCTCGGGACCGCTGGAGTCCTTCCCGACCCGGCCTCCATGGAACAGCCCCGTCGTCCCGTCATCGCCCCGGCGGGTGTAGATCCGCATCTTCAGGATTCGCTGAGCCAGGCGGCAAGACGGTCCGACACGGCCTGGGGGGTGAAACCCCACTCCTCAGCGATGACCGATGCAGCCGCGGATGCACCGAAATGGTCGATCCCGATACGGAGACCGGTCGTCCCGGAGAAGCGTTCCCATCCGAATGTCACCCCTGCCTCGATCGTCGCTATCGGGAGATCGTCACCCAGGACCGCGGCCCGGTACTCAGCGTCCTGGGAGAGGAAGACCTCGACGCTCGGCATCGAGACGACCCGGATCGAGTATCCACTATCGCCGATAAGTTCTGCCGCTTGCTCCGCAAGCGGCACTTCCGACCCGGTGGCGATCAGCACGGCGTCGCTGCCTTGCCGACGGACGTAGCCACCCCTGGCAACCAGGTCCCGGTCGATGGGCTCTCGAGGAACGGGCAGACCCTGGCGGGTGAGGATGAGTGCCGTCGGGCCGGAAACGTGACCGATGGCCATCTCCCACGCGACGGTGACCTCGGTGGGGTCGGCCGGACGGATCACACGAAGACCCGGGATCGATCGGAGAGCGGCGAGATGCTCGACCGGCTGATGCGTCGGTCCGTCTTCGCCGAGGAACACCGAATCATGTGTCCATACCCAGATAGAGGGGGTGCCCATCAGGGCGCCGAGACGGACGGCAGGGCGCATGTAATCCGAGAACGTGAGGAACGTTGCACCGTATCCCCGAAGCCCACCGTGGAGCGTGATCCCATTGACGATCGATCCCATGGCGTGTTCGCGGATCCCGAATCGAACGTTTCGACCGGTCCGATCGGATGACGTGAAATCAACGGATGTCTCGATTCGGCTGTTGTTCGAGGGGGTCAGATCGCCGGAACCTCCAATGAGTCCTGGGAGCGACCCAGCGGCTTCCTGGAGCACCTCACCGGAGAGCGTCCTCGTCGCAACCGACGAACCCGCCTCGTGGTGTGGGATGCCGAGATGAAGAGCCGGTGCGTCGAAATACGAAGCCAGGATCTTCGCCACGCTCGCATCGGCGGCGACGGCGGTATCGCGGCATTCCATCCACGCTGCCCGGGATCGCCTGCCACGTTCCATCGCGCCGCGGTAGAAGTCGTACACATCGGCGGGCATCTCGAACGGTGGGAGGTCCCAGCCGTAGGCGGCCCGGGTCAGTGCGATCTCGTCATCTCCAAGCGGTGATCCGTGAGAGGCCGACGTGTCCTGCTTGTTGGGTGATCCGAAACCGATGTGGGTGCGACAGAGCACGAGCGATGGCCGCGCATCTTCGTTGGCCGCTGCGATAGCGTCGGCGATCGCCTCCCGGTCGTGTCCGTCGACGGCGATCGTGTGCCACCCGTACGAATCGAATCGCGCGGCCACGTCCTCGGTGAACGCCAGATCCGTCGTGCCGTCGATCGTTATGTGGTTGTCGTCGTAGAGGTAGGTGATCTTGCCAAGTCCGAGATGTCCGGCCAGCGAAGCGGCCTCAGCCGATACGCCCTCCATGAGGTCGCCGTCGGAGACGAATCCGTAGACCCTGTGATCGACCAGATCGGCACCGAGAACCCCTCGGAGGTGCGCCTCTCCGATCGCCATCCCGACGCCTGTGGCGAAACCCTGTCCAAGCGGGCCGGTGGTCATCTCGATACCGAGTTCGAGGTCGTATTCCGGATGCCCGGCCGTCACCGATCCGAATTGCCGGAACGCCCTGAGATCGTCCATGGTCAAGGGGAAGCCGGAGAGGTGGAGCAGGGAGTAGAGCAGCATCGAGCCGTGCCCGTTCGACAGCACGAACCGGTCTCGATCGCTCCACGTGGGATCGTCCGGATCCACAACGAGAAAGCGGGACCAGAGCACCGAGGCGATATCGGCCATTCCCATCGGCATCCCGGGATGCCCGGAGTTCGCCCGCTGGATCGCGTCGATGGAGAGGATGCGGAGCGCGTCGGTGGCTCGTTGCTCGACCGTGTTCTTCATCAGACCTCCTATGTGATTGCAGCGTACCGTCCAACGGCACAGTGCTACTCGACGAATCGCAGTTTCCGCGACGAGCGATTGAGCCGCTCGACACCGTCGTCGGTGACGACGACGATGTCCTCGATCCTCATCCCCCACCGATCCGGCAGGTAGATCCCCGGCTCGATCGAGAACGCCATTCCCGCTCGAATCAGCCCGGTGTTCCCCTGAACGATGTACGGCTGTTCGTGAGCGTCGAGGCCGATGCCGTGCCCGGTTCTGTGGATGAAGAACTCCCCGTAGCCGGCAGCCGATATGATCGAGCGAGCGACGGTGTCGATCGCCTCTGCGGTCGTTCCAGGACGTACAGACGCGACGGCTGCGGCTTGCGCGCGTTCGAGCACCGCGTAGGCCTCATCGAAGCCCTCCGGTGACTCCCCAATGCAGTACATACGGGTGGTGTCGGAGCCGTATCCGCGCACCCGGCCACCGAAGTCGACGACCACTGCGTCACCGGGTTGGATGATCTGGTCGGAGGCCTCGTGATGGGGCGATGCGCCATTCCTTCCGGCTGCAACGATCGCGAACGAGACCGAATCATGACCGGAGGCAAGAACGAGATCGGACACGATCCGCGATATCTCACGCTCGGTGCGACCGGAGAAGCGCACGGTCGAGAGTTGATCGGCGACGCCGTCGACGCCGTGCGCTGCGTCGCGCAGTGCTGCGATCTCGTCTTCGTCCTTGATCATGCGCAGCGGTGCCATCAGCGGTTCCGCGTCGACGAAGCGAGCCTCCGGCAGGCGCTCTTGGAAAGCGATGAGGAACGAAGCCCACATCTGATCCCCCACTGCGACGACGCCCCGAGCCGGCAATGCTGTGGCGATTCGGTCGATCGGGTCGTCGGTCTCTCCCCACGGCCGGATCTCGACGGAGGTGTCGACCCTCGACGCCTCGAGTTCAGGAACGAACAGGGCGGGATCACCCGTGGCGGGAACCACGAGTGCAGTGATCCGTTCGAGCGGCATCGCACGGTAGCCCGTGAGGTACGGGAGATCTGAGCCCACCGAAACGAGGAGAGCGTCGATCCCGCGATCCCGAAGGGCGGCCTGGGCGGCGGCGATCCTGGCTCCAGTCATCGTGCGGCCTCCAGGGCTTCTCGGGCGTGATACGAGGACCGAACGAGCGGTCCAGCCTCAACGTGAGGAATCCCGAGGCGCTCGCCCTGTTCGGCGTACCGGGTGAATTCATCGGGCTCGACGTAGCGGTCGATGGGCCGGTGCCTCGCGGTGGGCCGCAGGTACTGGCCGATGGTGACGATATCGACGCCGACGGCCCGCATGTCGGCGAGCGCTCCGAGAACCTCATCTTCGGTCTCGCCCATCCCGACGATCAGGCCCGACTTCACGACACCGGCAGGGTTCGTCCATTTCGCCCGAGCGAGGAGCGTGAGCGATCGCGCGTAGGTCGCTGCCGTTCTGATATCCCGCTGGAGGCGGAGAACGGTCTCTGTGTTGTGATTGAGAACGGCCGGTTTGGATGCCATCACCGTCTCGAGATCTTCGACGGAACCCTTGAAGTCCGGGATCAGTACTTCGACTTCGCAATCGGGCATCCTCTCCCGAATGGCCGCGATCGTGGCGGCGAAGACTCCGGCGCCACCGTCGGCGAGGTCGTCACGGTTCACCGAGGTCAACACGGCGTGCCGCAATCCCATCTGCTCGACGGCTGCCGCGGCACGACCCGGTTCGTCAAGATCCACTGGGCCGGGCTTGCCGGTGTTGACGTCGCAGAACGCACAGGCCCTCGTGCACGTCTCGCCGAGCAGCATCAGGGTCGACGTCCCCGACTCCCAGCACTCGAAGATATTGGGACATCCGGCCTCTTCGCAGACCGTATGCAGTTCCATCCCCCTCATCAGTTTCTTGAGACCTCGGAAACCGTCGGTCGAGAGATCGGCCCGGATCCGCATCCACTCGGGCTTGCCGGGCTCACCGGGGAGGAGACCGCGAACGGTGATCGGCGTGTCCCCGTTGCGGTTCGGGGAGAACACGCCCGCCGCGACCATGGCGTCTACGTCATACAGGTGAGACCGATCGCGATTGGGGAAGGCACCGAGCTGCACCTCAGCGGTCCCTCCGAACACTTCGACTGCTCGCGGGATCAGCGATTCGACAACGGACTCCATCGGCACCGTCTGGCCGATGATCTCCGAGAGCGAGGTCACGGGGCGATTCGAGATCCCGCACGGGACGATGTGCTCGAAGTACGTCAGGTCGGGTGCCACGTTTATCGAGAACCCGTGCGTCGAGACCCCGCCCGAGACCTTCACACCGATCGCAGCGATCTTCCCGTGCTCGGTCCACACGCCCGTGAAGCCATCCTCCGCCCACGCTGTGATCCCCAGATCGGCGAGGGTCGCGACCAGCATCGCCTCGATGCGACGGAGGTGCCCGACCGCGTCCCATCCGTCGGGCAGCGATGGCACGGCGACGATCGGATAGCCAACGAGTTGGCCGGGTCCGTGATACGTGATGTCCCCGCCGCGATCGGTGAACACGAGTTCGGAACCGATGGTGCCGAGTTGGTCGACCGCGATCTTCAGGTTCGAGCCATCGCCGTTGCGGCCCACCGTGTACGTGTGCGGGTGTTCGAGGAACAGGAGGTAGTCGTCGCTGGTGCGACCTGTCGATCGTCCGTCACGAATCGCCCGCTGGAGATCGAGTCCCTCGTCATACGATACGCGTCCGAGCCACCGGATCCGAAGGCGCTCCCCGCTTCCGATCATCGAAGCTCCTGATCCCAATCCCAGGTCTCGAGGTTCGTCTGAATCCGCGCGAGGAACTTCGTTGCTGTCGAGCCATCGAACGCCCGATGATCCCAGGTGAGACCCAGGTAGCCGATGTGACGGACCGCGATGGCATCGGTGCCATCCGGCAGGGTCACCACGGTCGGACGCTTCTTGATCGTGTCGGTCGACAGGATCGCCACGTTCGGCAGGTTGATAATCGGAGCGCTCAGGTACGAGCCGAACGGTCCGGGATTCGTGATCGTGAACGTGCTGCCGGCGATGTCATCCGGTTCGAGAGCGCCGTCTCGAGCCTTCTCCGCCATCTGCCGAATGCTGCGGGCAAGGCCTCTCAACGTCAGCCCGTCTGCGCCGCGCACGGTCGCGACAAGGAGGCCCTGTGTGTCGAGATCGATCGCGATGCCGAGGTTCACACCGTTGTGGAAGACGCGCGTGCCGGCAGCGAGATCCAGAGAACTGTTCACGACCGGGAACGCTGAGAGTGCATCCATCATCGCCCGAGCGATGAACGGAAGATACGTCAGAGAGAACCCTTCATCGGCTTTGAACCGATCACGATGCGCGGCACGGACGTGCTCAACGTTCTCGTAATCGACCTCGATCGATGTCCAGACGTGGGCTGCGGTGCGTTTGGCGTGGATCATGTGGTCGGCGATCGTGCGTCGTAGGCGCGGAATCTCAACAGCCTCGTCGCTACCTGCGGCGGGGATCACATCCCTCGTGATCGCCACCGGTGCAGGCTCCATGGTGACTACCTCTCCAGTGGAAGCCGCCGCCGGAGCGGCGATGGCCGATCCCGCTGCGATGTAGCGCTCGACGTCCTTCCGGGTGATGCGCCCTCCATCCCCGCTGCCGGAAACCAGATCGAGATCGACATCGTGCTCTGTCGCGAGGCGGCGCACCACGGGCGAAAGGATGGCTCGCCGTGACGGATCACCGGAAGGAGTCGGTGCCGGAGTTGGAGCGGGCGGCACCGCAGCAGGTGGTGCCTCGTCCGGCGTCCCCGTCGGACCGATGGCCGGAGTCCCGGTCGGACCCATCGCCGGTGTCCCGGTTGGACCCATCGCCGGCTCTACGGGCGTAGTCATCCCGCCCGCTTCGCCGATGATCACGATAGCGGTTCCCACGGAGACGGTCTCACCGGCTTGCACGAGAATCTCGCTGATCACGCCGGACGCTGGAGAGGGCATCTCGGTATCGACCTTGTCGGTCGAGATCTCAACGAGCACCTCATCCTCGGAGATCGGCTCGCCGACCTGCTTGGCCCAACTCAGTATCGTTCCTTCGGTCACCGTCTCGCCGAGCCGGGGCATCGTCACCGTCACGGGCATTCGTTCGTGCTCCTTCGTGTCCGGGTTCCAGTCTTCATCGTCAATGCAGCGGCCGACCGGCCGCTACCAGCAGTGTCTCGCCGATACCCTCAGAGATCGTCGGGTGTCCGTGGATGAACATCGCAGCCTCCGAGGGGAGGGCTTCCCAACCGACCGCGTACATGAGTTCGTGGATGATCTCGCCCGCGATCGGATCGACCACGGTCGCGCCGAGAATCGGCCCATCCTTCTGAGCGACGATCTTGACGGTTCCGCCGGTCTCACCGTGGATGATCGCTCGCCCGACTCCGCGCATTCCGTGGTTCGTCACCTCGACATCGAAACCTTGCTCGATCGCCTGAGCTTCCGTGAGCCCGACCGCCGCCGCTTCCGGGTGGGTGTACACGATCATCGGGACCGCGCGGTAGTTGACCGGGGCGATCTCCCCGGTTGCGATGCGTGTGATCGCTGCGATGGCCTCTGCGAAACCGACGTGGGCCAGCTGCGGCGTTCCGGCAACGACGTCTCCGACGGCGTAGATGTTCGGGACCGCAGTCTGCATCGTCTCCAGATCGACGGGTATGAACCCCCGGTCGGTGTCTATCCCGGCCGTCTCAAGACCGATCCCTTCAGTTACCGGTGCGCGGCCGACGGCAACGAGCACCACGTCGACCTCGACAGAATCATCGCCGGCCGGAACCGTCACCCCCGTCGCGGACAACCGGGGCGCACCAACCTGGATTCCGGTCTTGACCTTGATGCGCCTCTTCCGAAACGATCGCCCGACGGCCTTGGCAGCCTCGGGTTCCATGCCGGGAAGGATCTGGTCGAGCGCCTCGAAAAGGTGGACTTCGCTCCCGACATCGGCCAGCATCGAGGCGAACTCTGCACCGATCGCGCCTGCACCGATCACAGCGACCCGGTTCGGTTGGTGATCCCAGTTGAGGGCGTGATCGCTGGTGACGATCCGCTCTCCATCGATCTCATAGCCGGGGATCGTGCGTGGAACGGATCCCGTGGCGACGATGGTCGCTGCAGCCGGCACCATGGTTGTCGCCCCATCTGGTGCAGTCACTTCAACGCCACCATCGACGATCCGACCGAAACCGTTGTGAATCTCGACGCCTCGCGTCTTCAAGAGACCGGACAGGCCTTTCACCAGGCCATCCACGATCTGGTTCTTCCGTGTCAACGCAGCCGACCAGTCGAGAATCGGCTCGGACGAACCGACACCGAACTCCGCTGAGCGGGCGACGGTCTGGTACACCGATGCCGTTTGGAGCCACGTCTTGGCCGGAATGCATCCCCGCACGAGGCATGTGCCGCCGACCCGATCCTTCTCGACGAGCGCCACGGAAAGACCGAAGTTATGGGCGTAGAGAGCCGCTGCGTATCCGCCGGGGCCTCCGCCGATGATGGCGACGTCGTGCATCGTTTCCTCCGAACCTGAACACCGCCAGACTAGCGGACGCGACGCTGCTGTTCCGGCGCCGCGGCGACCGGCGGCCGATCAGTTATCGGCCATGCCGAGCAAGTTCTTGGCGTTGCCGTGAAGAACCCGATGCCGGACTGCTTCGTCCGCCGATCCGGGGCGCCACGCGTTGAGCGCATCGTCGAGCGAAGCGAAACACCAGTCACTGCCGAAGAGGCAGCGGTCGAAATCCAGGCCGATCAGGGCATCGAGATCATCCGTACAGTCACTCGGCGTCGTCCCCACGAGATTCAGCCACACATTCGACTTGTGAGCCGCGACCGCCACGGCTTCGTCACGCCGGAATCGCCCGAGGTGGGCGATGACGATCTGCAGGTCCGGGAATGTTGCAGCGACCTCATCGATCGCTCTCGGCTCGCCGTGGGAAAGCCGCAGTCCGGTTCCACCGGGCATCCCCGAACCGAGTCGTGAGTAGCCGGTGTGGAAGAGGCAGATCAAACCGTGCTCCGCCGCTGCTTCGTAGACCGTGAACGCCGAGCGGGACGATGGATCGAAGCCCTGCCCGATCGGATGGAACGCGAGACCGGCAAGACCGAGCCGCGCAGCGGTGTGGACACCTGCCACTGCTCCGGCACCCCGCGCGGGATCGATCGATCCGAATCCGTAGAACACGTCGGGGTGGGCGGCCACCATCGCTGCAACATCCTCACTGGAGAAGGCTCGCCGGCGGGTAACCGTTTCGGTGTCCCACCCGAGAAGGACCGCTTGGCCGTTCCTATCCCGGTAGTAGGCAGCAACTTCGTCGACCGTGAGAGTCTCGAGGTCGGCGTCGATCCGGTCTTCCAGGGACTCGACGTACGGTGCGATCGGACCGGTCAGCAGTTCCGCGACCGGAGGATGAACGTGGAAGTCGATGAAGTCGGTCAACTGGTGTGGAATCCTCGATTCCGGGCCTCGGCGAGCGTGTCGGGTCCGAATGCCTGGAGCAGCTTCTCTCCCATGAGATCTTGCTTCTCCGCCCGTTCCTCCAGCGCTGCAAAGTCGTCTGCGTCGTCGCAGTCATAGACGATCATGTCGTCACGAGTTCCGATGTATCGGTTGTGTTCGAATCTGCGTAGCCGTGCCATGCGCCGACGATAGTCATGTTGGAGATGTGCTGAGCAGTACCCATCGTCGAGATGGAACCAAGAACCAAGAACCGGATTACGGACTACGGACTACGGACTACGGACTACTTGAACAATCCCCTCCCGAGGAGTTCGAGCGCTGGTAGGTTCCCGAACTATGGATTTCCACTCAATGCGTCTCTTCTTCGCGCTCCTGGCGCTCGCGGCGAACGCCGGCACGATCGGCATCGTTGTCATCGGATTCGCCGGCAGGACCGGGCCATCAGGCCATGCGCTGCGTGAACGGGTCTTCGGCGCCTTCCGTGGAGTCGAACTGTGGCTCGGTTTCGCCGTCGCCACGACGGCAACGCTCGGTAGTCTCTACCTCTCCGAGATCGTGCACCTGATCCCGTGCACGTACTGCTGGTACCAGCGAATCGCCATGTATCCCCTGGTCGTCATCCTCGGGATCGCAGCATTGAGAAAGGACCCCGGGATCCGGGTCTACGCGACGGCCCTCGCCGTCATCGGCGCTGCCATTGCTTTCTACCACCGCATCGTCCAGATCTTCCCGGAGATCAATGGCTCGGCCTGTTCATCCAGCGTGCCGTGTACCGCCGCCTACTTCACCTTGTTCGGGTTCATAACGATCCCGTACATGGCGTTGAGCGGATTCCTGCTGATCCTCGCTCTGCTCTACGTCGACCGTTCCAATAGCGACGCGTAACGGCCATCATTGCCCGACCCCCGAGAGGAACCCCATGACAGGAACAACGAAGAATCAACAGCAATCGTCCGGAAAGTCCCGGTCGATCCCCGTCGTCGGCATCGTGTTCGCCGTCGTCGCTCTCCTTGCCGTCATCGCCGTCGTGTTCGCAGGGAACACGGAAGTGGGGAGCGAGTATGGCGAACCACAGGTGAGCGGACAACTGACCCCGGCACCCCCGAACACCATCGCCGACACGGAGGCGACCGGAGAGACTGCGCCGACCGTGATCGGGCAGGACTTCGATGGCAACGAGGTCCGCATCGAGAACGACGGGAAGGCCAAGGCGATCGTGTTCCTCGCCCACTGGTGCCCCCACTGCCAGAACGAAGTTCCAGCGGTCCAAGAATGGCTCGACTCGGGCGGCGGCGTCGAGGGCGTCGACATGTACTCGGTCGCAACAGCGATGAACCCGACCGGAGACAACTTCCCGTCCTCAGAGTGGCTCGATCGGGAGGGTTGGACGGTGCCGGTGATCGTTGATGATGCCGACGACAGCGTGTATCGCGCTCATGGTTCCGGCGGCTTCCCGTTCTGGGTGTTCGTGCACAGCGACGGCACCGTCGCTGTGCGGACCCAAGGATCCACGCCGGTCGCCGACCTCCAGCAGATCATGCAGGCGCTCCAGTAGGACACGTCTTTCTGCGGTAGCCAACACACTCCGAGGGCACCGCGTCACGACGCTTGGCCGGTTTCCAGAGCACTACGGGGATAGGAGAAACCCCGTCGTATATGGGTTCGCTGCGGCCTAGTCTCGCGCCCATGACACCGTTGCTCGTCGTCGACAATCTGCACGCCTCCGTCGAAGGCACCGACATCCTCAAGGGTGTGGACCTCACCGTCAACCCGGGAGAGATCCACGCGATCATGGGCCCAAACGGTTCCGGCAAGTCGACGCTGGCCAACGTGTTGCTCGGTCATCCTTCCTACACGGTCACCCGTGGCACGATCACGTACAAGGGCGAAGACATCACCGAAGCCACCCCCGACGAGCGAGGCCGCTCGGGCATGTTCCTCGG
>JAUXCV010000493.1 GCA_030618675.1 Acidimicrobiia bacterium
TCGATGATCGCCTGCCTGGCGTCCTCCACGGCCGACAGCATTTCATCGGTCAGGAGATCTTCGTTGTATTCGTCGACAGCGTAGCCCACGCCGTCGTCGGCAAGCCCGAACTCCCTCAACCCGCCGCGGAAGCTCCCCTCAACAACGGACTGTACGGTCCTGAGTACGGCGTTGTCCACGCGCTTGACCATGCTCGTGAGCACGTTTCCGGGCGCCATGTAGTTCTGGTTCGAGTCGACGCCGATCGCCTGCCGGTTGACCTCGCGGGCGGCCTCGATGACACCGTTGCCGGTGCTGCCGGCAGCGTGGTAGATGACCTCCACTCCCCGTCCGTACTGCAGGAGTGCGAGTTCCTTGCCCTTCGCCGGGTCGGCGAACGCCTGCGGCGTCGCGCCGGCGTAGGCGACCGTCACGGAGACGGCCGGGTTCGCGTATTTCGCTCCAGCGATGTACCCGGCCTCAAACTTGTGGATCAGCGGAATGTCCATGCCCCCGATGAACCCGATCCTCCCCGTCTCGCTGAACAGACCGGCGATTACACCGACTAAGAACGAACCCTCTTCCTCCCTGAACTTCAGGCCCGCCAGGTTGTCGGGAAGCGTCTCCCCGGGCCTCGGGTCGAAGTCGATGCAGGCGAACTTGACGTCGGGATAGTCGACCGCGACCTTCCGCATCGCATCGCTGAAGAGGAAACCGACGCCGATGATCACGTCGTAACGCGCCTGGGCCAGCTTCCTGAGGCCGGTCTCCCTGTCGGCGTCCTGCCCGGGCTCGAACTCCGTGTGCTCGACACCGAACTGGTCCGCCGCGTGCAGAAGTCCCCGGTAGGCGGAGTCATTGAACGACTTGTCCCCCTTCCCGCCGACGTCGAAGACCACCCCGACCCTTAGCGTCCCGTCGGCACTGCCGGGCTGTTCGGCGCTGCAACCGCCGAACGCCGCGGCAACCACAGTGGCGAGCGCGAAGACGATAAACAGGCGAGCGATGGGCTCTCTCAAGATGTCCTCCTTGGGTCATTTCCGGGCCGAAGCGGCGCCCACGTCCGCGGGCACACCCCCGGCACCGCTGGATTCAGCGGCGTTGAGTATCTGTTCGAGTGAACCGTTCGCGCTCGCCCGTCTCATCAGCACGACGAAGGCGACAAGGCCGAGCGCCACCACAAGAGAACCACCCTTGAAAACGAAGTCAAGACCGAAGATGCCCTCGAAGAATCCTCCCCCGAGAGGACCCAGGATGAGACCAATGCTCATGCCGCTGCTGAAGAGCGCCATCATCGTGCCCATGCCGCCGAATCTTCTCCCGGCCATCGCGGCCATCCCGATCGCCGCCGGGAACCCAAGTGCGCTCACAATGCCGGTAGCCACCTGCAGGAAGAAGAGGTGCGTGACCGTCTGACAGTACGGGATCGCCAGTATCGCGAGCGCGCTGCCCGCCATTCCGAGCACCATGAGAAGCGGTTTCGAGACCCGGTCGGCGAGCTTGCCGAACGGGATCTGCAGGAATCCCGCGAGCAGGATGTGCGTGGCAAGGAGCAGTCCGATCATGGACAGCGACGCTCCGAGCGACTCCGCAACGAACGGCAGGAACGGGATGACGACTCCCCTCCCGAGCGCGATGACGGTCCGGAAGAGAATCAGCGCGAT
>JAUXCV010000163.1 GCA_030618675.1 Acidimicrobiia bacterium
CGGATCGGCATCCACCAGTCTGAGCCCCTGCGATCATGCGAGATCACTCCGGTCTTGCGGATCCCATCTTCGGTGATCGTCAACACCAGCGCCCCGGTCGGCGGAGGCCCGTCCTTGCCGTCATCCCATCGCTCGTAGGGGAAGACCGTCAGGCCCGATGATGGATCATGAAGGAAGGCGTGGTGATCCCACTCCAACTCTGAATGAGCGTCCTTCATCGTGAACCGGTCGGTTCGTTCCGGATCGGTGGCATCCGATACGTCGAAGAGGGATGCCTGGAGACCGAGCGTCCGCCCGTCAAGATCGGCGTCCTGTCCGACACCGAGCAGGTGGTCGCTGCCGATCGGATGCAGATATGCCGAGTAGCCGGGGATCTTGAGTTCACCTTCGATGGTCGGATCTTCGGGATCTGAGAGGTCGATGACATAGAGCGGATCGACCTGACGAAACGTCACGACGTAGCCGCGGTCGTCGAAGAAACGGACCGAGTAGATCCGCTCTCCGCGGCCGAGACCGTCGACGCTTCCGACGGTTCGGAGTTCGTCGCCCTCGGTGTCGAGCACCGTGACCATCGACTCCGACTCCGGGCCGTCCCACCATTGCGGCGAATCGGTCGACGCCACGCGCAGGTAGTCGTCGTACTCGGACATCGACCACTGGCTCAACATGTAGCCCGGAACGGCTCCGGAGGCCTCGTAGTCGGCCCCGGTCGGCGAGAGCGAGAACTTGTGGATCCTCGTCTTCACACTATGGGGGCGCTCGTTGCGCTCGAACAGGATCGGATCCTCCCATCGGGTCGTTGCAACGTAGGTCGCGTCGCCGGACGAGTACACGATGTCACCGTCGGCGAAGACTCCCGTCGAGTCGGCGATGCCCAGGGTGTCTGGATCCAGCGTCACGAGTGAGAGCGTCGTGAACCCCGAGAACTCCTCCGGCCGGTGCGTGCGATCACAGGCAAGCAGCGTGCCCTCATCGACCGTTTCGTCCCTTCCTTCGTGGTCCGTGACGATGAAGTAGGGCAGCCAGTTCTCGACCTCCGAGTTCTCGATGATCTCCCGGTTCTTCTCCTCGGCGTCCCGTTCGGAGCGGAGACCGCCGCCTTCGGGGTAGGCCCAGGCGAACCCGGTCGGACCGGATGAGACGATCAGGCGCACGGCTCCGTCGACCATGCGAGACGACACGTACCGACCATCGATCCGGAGGGTTCGGGTCAGTTCGGGATCCTCGAGGTCAGAGATGTCGATCTCGGCCACCGTCAGAACCGACGTGTAGACGGGAGCGCTGAGACCGTCGGCGCCGACGACATCCTCGCGGAACGGGATGGCGTCGTAGCCGCCGTTGGCGATGGCGATCACGCGATCGCCGTCGAGGAAGAGGTCCTGGGTCCAGAACCCGAGATCGATCGAGCCTTCGAGTGTCAGCCGATCGCCGTCGATTCTGAGAACGTGAAGGACGCTTCCGCTCACCGCGATGATGCGCTCGCCGTCTGTCTTCACGAGGTCCGGTTCGTCGACGCCGGCTTCCTGAAGGTTCGTGCCGATCACACTGTCCTTGGCAACGCTCGCGTTCGTCGACTGTGGCGCTGAGGTTCGTCCTACAGCGGGGGCCAACTCTCCGGCGACATCGGTGAACTCCTCGAACACCGGATAGACGCCGTAACCATCGAGGCCGTACGGTCCGACGCGCTCGAGTGCATGCTCGATCGTCCAGTCGAGGAGATCATCACACGCGTCGAACGGCATCAGTGCTCGCGATGCGGACGGATGAGGCATCTCGATGACCGCTGTGGTCGTCACCTCCGATGTGGTTGTCGGCTCTGCGGAGCCGGCGGGCAGGGTGCAGGCGGACAGCAACAGTGCTGCCGCTCCGGCGATAGTGACGATTCGCCTCATCTGAGCCTCCATGCTCGTTCACAGGTCCGACGCTCACCGACCCGCATTCGGTTCCCGGGTTCCCGACTCCTGATAGCCTGCGCGTCGATGAGCACCATCGGAATCGACATCGGAGGGTCGAAGGCCCTCGCCGTGCGCCTCGACGACGGGGTCGTTGCCGACGAACGACACACTGCCACGCAACGAGGTCCGCTGGTCGACGTCGCGCTCGCTGCGATCCGGGGTGTGTGGACCGACGACGTGGAAGCCGTCGGCGTTGGCATCGCCGGTCTGGTGCAGTGGCCGGAGGGCGTCTTCGCTTGGGGGCCCCACGTCGACGGCACCGACGTACCTCTCAAGGCGCTTCTCGAGGAGGAACTGGGAGTTCCGGTCGCCGTTGACAACGATGCGAACGTTGCCGCGTTCGGCGAACGGGTCGCGGGCGCTGCTCGAGGGTTCAACGACTTCCTGCTGGTGACCCTCGGGACCGGGATCGGTGGAGCGATCGTGATCGATGGGTCCGTGTTCCGGGGCGAGTCGTTCGCGGGGGAGTGGGGTCACATCCGGCACGACCCCGGGGGCCTCCTCTGTGATTGCGGGAAGCGGGGATGCTGGGAGACGGTTGCATCCGGACCGGCCCTGGTCCGGCTGGCGCGCGAGGTCATGAGTCTCAATCCTGAAGGATCTCTCGCCGGCAGGTTCGGATCGAGAGCGATCACCGGCGAGGACGTCACCGCAGCAGCGGACGCCGGTGACGAAGTTGCGCGGGGCCTGGTCGCCGAGGTTGGATCCGAACTCGGACGCGGCCTGGCCAATCTGATAGCGATCTTCGACCCGGAACTCGTCATCGTCGGCGGTGGGCTCGGCTCGGTCGGCGAATCGTTGCTGGGACCCGCACGGCGCGTCGCAGCCGAAGCCCTCCACGGAGGCAACCACCGCTTGCTTCCCCCGATCCTGGTGGCCGGCGCGGGTCCGCGCTCCGGAGCGATCGGTGCCGCTTACCTCGCCTCGACGATACGCTCGTGAGCATGTCACGACTCGATACGGATCCGGTTCCGAAGCGCGACGCTCGAGCGATCGCCCGCGAAACGATTCTCTTGATTCCCAATATCGTCAAACTCCTCGCCCGGATCACCCGGGACCCCAGGGTCTCGGTGAAGAGAAAGACGTTCGCCGCGGCGGCCCTCGTCTACGTCGTTTCACCGATCGACCTGATCCCCGACTTCATCGCAGGGATCGGCCAGCTCGACGACCTGATCGTCGTAGCCATCGCCCTGAACCACCTCATCGACGGAGCAGGAAGAGAGATCGTCGAGGAGCACTGGGACGGATCCGAGGATTCGCTCGACCTCGTGTTGGCCGCGACAGAATGGGGCGCCGAGATCGTTCCGCGTCCGCTCCGCAAGCTGCTGCCCGGCTGAACACCCCCCATACCGGCTCGGATCGGTCCTTCCAGACGGTCGGCGCGGGGCCTACGCTCCCCGCATGGATTTCCGACGAATCGACAATCTGCCCCCGTACGTCTTCGCCAAGGTGACCTCGAAAGTGCTCGAAGCACGCCGAAGCGGTATCGACGTCATCGACCTGGGTTTCGGGAACCCGGACATCCCCTCCCCTCCGATCGTTGTCGACAAGCTCATCGAGGCCGCGCAGAGTGCGAAGAATCATCGCTACTCAGCATCTCGCGGGATCCCGAATCTGCGCAAAGCGGTCGCCGATCGCTACCTGCGCCGTCACGGCGTCGTGCTCGACCCCGAGACCGAGGTCATCAACACGATCGGGGCGAAGGAGGGCCTGTCGCATCTCATGTGGGCGCTCGTTCAACCCGGCGACGTCGCTCTCGTCCCCGAACCGTCGTATCCGATCCACATCTACGCCGCGGTGCTCTCCGGCGCCGAAGTCCAGCGTGTGCATCTTTCCACCGGGATCGACTTCTTCGAACGACTCACCGAGGCCTACCACAACTCGTGGCCGCGACCTCGAGTGATCGTGACGTCGTTTCCCCACAACCCGACAACCGCAACGGTCGACATCGACTTCTTCGAACGCCTCGTGGCGTTCGCGAAGGAGAACGACACGATGCTCGTGCACGATTTCGCGTACGCCGACATCGCGTACGGTGGGTACGAACCGCCGAGCATGCTCCAGGTACCCGGCGCCAAGGACGTTGGTGTCGAGCTGTACACACTGTCGAAGAGTCATTCGATGGCCGGTTGGCGCGTCGGCTTCGTGGTCGGGAACCCGGAGATGATCGCGGCGTTGGGACAGTTGAAGTCGTACCTCGACTACGGGACCTTTCAACCCATCCAGATCGCATCGATCATCGCTCTGAACGAATGCGACGACTACGTCCCGGAGGTCGTCGACATCTACGAACGGCGCCTGGACATCCTCGTCGACGGGCTCAACCGCTTCGGCTGGGAGATCGAGAAGCCGAAGAGCACGATGTTCGTGTGGGCCAGGATCCCCGAGCCGTACCGGCACATGGACTCGCTGACGTTCGCGCTGCATCTCCTCGACGAGGCGAAGGTCGCCGTGAGCCCGGGCATCGGCTTCGGTCCCTCGGGTGACGGCCACGTGCGTTTCGCTCTCGTGGAGAACGATCAGCGCACGGCACAGGCTGTTCGCGGGATCCGCAATGCCCTCAAGTTGGACCAGACCTAACGGCGCCCGAGCGGCAGGTACGCCTTCTCGGCGTAGTCCTTCAGCATGCGGTGGGTCGAGAACTCCGAGAGGCCGGTGATCA
>JAUXCV010000238.1 GCA_030618675.1 Acidimicrobiia bacterium
GTCCAGGACCACGGGATCGCCGGGCAGCAACGGATCATGGACGACCTGCTCCAGATCGCCACCGACATCGGCGCTCCACTTCTCGCCTCCAACGACAGCCACTACACGTACGCATACGAGGCTGAGGCCCACGACGTGCTGCTCTGTATCCAGACGGGTGCGAACAAGAGCGATGAGGAGAGATTCCGATTCGGCTCGCAGGAGTTCTACATCAAGACCGCCAAAGAGATGCGTGAGCGGTTCCCGAGCGACCGGTATCCGGGAGCGACGGACAACAGCCTCCTGATCGCAGATCGCGTCGACGTCAAGATCGAGTTCGACCAGATCCTGCTGCCGCAGTTCCCGGTACCCGACGGCACGGACGAGACCCGCTACCTGCGCGACCTCGTGATGGAGGGAGCGCGACGGCGGTACGGGGAACTGGACGAGGAGATCGCTGAGCGGATCGACTACGAGCTTCGGGTCATCGATGAGATGGGCTTCTCGGCGTACTTCTTGATCGTGTGGGATCTGATCCGCCATGCGAAAGAGCGTGGTATCCGGACGGGTCCGGGACGCGGAAGCGCGGCAGGATCGATCGTCGCGTACTGCCTGGAGATCACCGGACTCGATCCGATCGCATACGGGCTGATCTTCGAGCGCTTCCTGAATCCGGGCCGACGCGAGATGCCGGACATCGACATGGACTTCGATGAGCGATACCGCGGCGAGATGATCCAGTACTGCGCGGAGCGGTACGGCTCCGATCACGTCGCCCAGGTCATCACCTTCTCGACGATCAAGGGCAAACAGGCGATCCGGGACGCTGCCAGAGTGCTCGGCCACCCCTACGGCGTCGGTGATCGCGCAGCGAAGCTGATGCCGCCCGCGATCCTCGGCAAGGATGCGACGCTCGGGCAGTGCCTCGAAGATCCGGGACGGGAGGGAGACCAGGCAGAGCGGGATCACTTCACGGCCGCGGCAGGTCTTCGCGAACTCTACGACTCCGATGCGATCACGCGAGAAGTGATCGAGACGGCACGAGGCCTGGAAGGGCTGCGGAGACAGGATTCGATCCACGCCGCCGCGGTTGTGATCTCACCGGTGCCGCTGACCGACGTCGTCCCCGTGCAGCGGAAGGGCGTTGATGCGGAGATCGTGACCCAGTACGAGATGCACGGTGTCAATGATCTCGGTCTCCTCAAGATGGATTTTCTCGGTCTGCGCAACCTGACGACGATTGAGCGGGCGCTCGAACTGATTGAGCGGAACACCGGTTCACGGCCGGACATCGACGCCGTGCCTCTCGACGATCCACTCGTGTTCGACATGTTCCAGCGCGGCGACTCGATGGGTGTGTTCCAGTTCGAGGGTGGCCCCATGCGGGCACTCATGCGGAACCTCAAACCTGAGGTGTTCGATCATCTCGTTGCTCTGAATGCCTTGTATCGGCCGGGGCCGCTCGGAGAAGCGATGCACCTCGAATACGCCGATCGGAAGAACGGGAAGAAGCCGATCGAGTACCTCCACCCGGATCTCGAGAACGTGCTGTCCGACAGCTTCGGGGTCATGGTGTTCCAGGAGCAGGTCATGCAGACCGCTGAGCTGATGGCCGGGTTCTCGATGTCCGAGGCGGACATGCTCCGCAAGGCGATGGGGAAGAAGATCCCCGCGGTGATGAAGGAGCAGGAGGAGAAGTTCGTTGTCGGCTGTGTCGAGCGTGGTCATTCTGAAGAACTGGGAAGGGAACTCTTCGGGTTCATCAAGCATTTCGCCGGCTACGGATTCAACAAGTCCCACTCGGCGGCATACGCGCTCGTCGCCTACCAGACAGCCTGGCTGAAGGTCCACTATCCGGCGGAGTACATGGCGGCTCTTCTGACGGCCGTCAAGCGTGACAAGGACAAGACGGCGATCTACCTCCACGAATGTCGGATCATGGGTATCCCGGTGCACGTTCCCGATGTCAATGTTTCGGAGTCGGACTTCGTCGGTGGGGATGGATCGATCTCGTTCGGTCTGTCCGCGATCCGGAACGTGGGCGAAGCGGTCGTGGCACAGATCGTCGAGGAGCGGGACGCAGGAGGATCGTTCGAGGACTTCGGCGACTTCGTCGATCGAGTTGACGTGAGCGTGCTGAACAAGCGGACGGTCGAGTCGCTCATCAAGGGGGGCGCATTCGATTCGCTGGGTCACGCCCGGCGTGGTCTCTTCGAGGTTGCCCACGACACACTCGACGCGACGATCGCACGCCGTCGTGCGGAAGACATGGGGCAGTACAGCTTGTTCGGAGGCGGGGACGATGGAGCGGAAGCGGAGGGACTCGCGATTCCCGACATCGAGTGGGGGAAGAAGGCGAAACTCGGTTTCGAGAAGGAGATGCTGGGTCTCTACATCTCCGACCACCCGCTCCTGGGCGTTGAACAAGCCCTCGAAGCGATGTGCTCGACCTCGATGCCCGGCATGTGGGAGATGGACGACAAGGCGACGGCCACGATCGGTGGCGTCGTCGGCTCGATCAATACCCGGTACACGAAGGCCGGAGACCCCATGTACTTCTTCAACTTCGAAGATCTCCAGGGGTCGGTTGAGGTTGTGTGCTTCCCTCGAACCGTCGCTGAGTTCGGACCGATGATTCGAGAGGACGCCGTGCTCGTGATCACGGGCCGCGTCGACCATCGAGGTGATGACGTCAAGTTGATCGCGCAGCAGGTTCGCGAACCGCGTCTCGAAGCCGAAGCGACGGTCCGGCTTCGCGTGCCGGCGACCCGGATGTCGCGTTCAACGGTCGAGCAGTTGCGTGCCGTCCTCGCGAATCACCCCGGGAACGCAGGCGTGTTCCTGCATATGACCTCCGACGGTGGTGAGCGGGTCATCGAACTGGGTTCCGAGCACAGGGTCGAGCCGCGTTCAGCCCTGTTCGCCGAGTTGAGGGAGTTGCTCGGTCCCTCCGTGGTGATGTGAGAGCAAGCCGACAGCGAACAGCTGACAGCTGACAGCCAGAAATGCGGCACTTCGGGAATGAGTGGGTTGGCTGGAACCGGGGGGATTGCAGGCAGTAGTCGTCCGACGTATGACGTAGTACGACCCCGAATAGAAGGGGGGGAGAGACATCCGCTTTCCGCGGTTCGTGATGGACGCCTTGAGCCCCTCAAGATGCTCGAATAGAACCCGGGCGGATTCCCCGTCTACAACGCCAACTCCGGCCGCCATGGTCCCTTGGGCTTCAAGCTCACACGTAGAGCCGCGGGCGTTGCGAACGAATCGTGCATCAGTACACAGATACACCACGCAACCAACCGATACAAGACCTCCGAGTCGTACTACGGCATACGTACGACGACGATCCGCGGATAGGGCGCTGTTCTCTTCCTCCCCCTCAGGGGGAGGTGCCGACGAAGGAGGCGGAGGGGGTCAAAGGCCGAACCGG
>JAUXCV010000096.1 GCA_030618675.1 Acidimicrobiia bacterium
GCGGTTGCTTCGACGGTGGGAAGCGTTTCGAGACGCCTCGACGTCGATACGAGGGCTTTGGCGGTCTCTGGTGCGACGTCGAGACGCCCGGTGACCCACTCCACGATCGACCGGCACCCGTCGGCCAGAGGGGCCTGGCGGCGGTCGATCTCACGGATGATCGTCATCTGCGCAGAACGGACCCGGGCAATGGTCGCCTCACCGCTGAGCAACTGCTGCTCCAGGGTGTCGGTCGTGAGAGTGGTCGTCGTGTCCATATGAGCAACGTATCAAACAGGTGGGACAAGAAACGGCTCGAAAGGGAGCAAGAGGGCGGATTTCTTGAAGAATTCTTTGTTGTGTTTCGGGGCTTTCCACGGGTCGGCCTCATCTCCACCGTTCAGGCTCCCAGACCCCCCCCTGCATCGTCGCTGACGCTCCTCGCGTCCCCCCGGCCTCCGGCCGGGAGGACAGGTCTGTGGCTCGCTGACCGCGTGTCGGAACTCTCTGACCCCCTCCGCCTCGCTGCGCTCGGCACCTCCCCCTGAGGGGGAGGAAGAAGACCAAAGGGGAGGAAGAAGACGGAGACGAAGAAGAAGGCGTGAGGAAGGAAGAGGACGGGGTACCGTCCTCACAGACAACGGACTGGATACCGGATACTGACTACTGGCTACCTCCGGCGGAGCCGGATCACGACCCTTCTAGGTAGCCTTCGAGTTTCTTTGCTCGGGCGGGCTGTCGTAGCTTTGCCAAGGCCTTGGTCTCGATCTGGCGGATGCGCTCGCGGGTAACTTCGAAGTGGTCGCCCACTTCTTCGAGGGTGCGTACCTTGCCGTCGGCGAGACCGAACCTCATGACGAGCACCTCACGTTCGCGTTCGCTGAGCGCTTCGAGGGCCAGACCCAGGTAGCTCTGGAGCAGGTGGAACGCTGCCGCCTCGACGGGGATCTCCGCTTCGGTGTCCTCGACGAAGTCTCCGAGGGTGGAGTCCTCTTCTTCCCCAAGCGGGGTCTCGAGCGAGACCGGATCCTGCGCGATACGACGCAACTCCGACACCTTGTCTGGGTCGATCTCCAACTCCTCGGCAATCTCTTCGATCGTCGGATCCCTCCCCAGCACCTGCACGAGGGTTCGTTGAGCTCGGGCGAGCTTGTTGATCGTTTCCACCATGTGGACCGGGACCCGGATCGTGCGAGCCTGATCGGCCAGCGCACGCGTCACAGCCTGGCGGATCCACCACGTCGCATAGGTTGAGAACTTGAAACCCCTCCGGTAGTCGAACTTCTCGACCGCCCTGATCAGTCCGAGGTTGCCCTCCTGGATCAAGTCCAGAAGACCGAGGCCTCGTCCGACGTACTTCTTCGCTATCGATACGACGAGCCGGAGGTTCGCTTCGACGAGACGTTTGCGAGCCTTGTCCGCTTGGCGAACGGCGCGTTCGAGGATCGGGCGTTCATCGGCAGATAGGGATACTCCCGACTCGAGTTGCTCTTCCGCTCGCGTCCCGGTCTCCGCTTGCATGGCGAGTTCGACCTCCTGCTGCGGTGTCAAGAGCGGGAAGCGGCCGATCTCCTGGAGATACATCCGCACGGGATCGGAGACCTGGACGAGTTCTTCGTTCGATAGATTCGTTGCCGCCAGTGTGTCCGTGGCGTCCTCGCGGATCGGGATCCGATTCTCACGCAGGGCGAGGATCGCGTCGTCGAACGACTCGTCCGGCGCGCCGACCTCCTCGAGTTCCTGCTGCACTTCGGACATGAGGAGGAACCCGCGCTGGCGACCCCTCGCCAACAGGTCGTTGAACACGATGTGGACGATCTCGTTCATTCCCTGCTCCGCTATCCCCTGAGTTCGTTCTGCAACGTTATCAGTCGTGCGAACCGTTCCGAATACCCCTGTTCATCGGCGGCCACGTCGAACACATCCAATTCAGTCTTCAAGGTCTCGATCCGGCGCTTGAGTTCCCACTGCCGGAGCCTGTTCATCACATCAGACGCCTCGGCCAACGGGCGCTGCTGCATGGCTAAACGCAGCAACAGTTGCGCCTCCGACCGGTCATCTGACCCGATCGCGGCTCCAAGGTCGGGAACCATGCCGGGTTCCATCGACTCGACAATCGGCATGATGATCTCGAACGCGGCTCGATACAGGGGGTCCGAGAACAGATCCGGAGACAGCTCGTGCGAGCGAATCCCCACATCGTTGGCAAGCAGGAGACGTAGGACCTCGCTCTCCGTGCGCTGCGACCCGGTCAGCGTTTGCTCGTCGACCGGCGGCGGCGTCTCGGCGCCACGTCGAGTTCCTGTGAGAGCCGACTCGACCGCGCCGAGATCGACACCGGTCCGGCGTGACACCAGGACGGCGTACTCGCGCCGAACCACGACGTCTGGGTGAAGCGATATCAGAGCCGCTGCGGCACGAACGGCACGCCCCCTGGCCTCCGGTTCCGTCAAGTCGAATCCCGCGAGTTCCCGGTCGATACGGAACTGGAGCAACGGCATCGACGAAGCGATCGCGGCCTTCAACTCATCGACCTCTCCTTTCGAGACCAGATCGGCCGGGTCCCGCCCCTCCGGGAGCACCGCGACCCGGAGATCGAGATCGCCCGGTACGGAACGCTCGAACCCTCGCTCTGCAGCACCGGCACCTGCCTCGTCGGCGTCGAACGCCAGAACAACTCTCTTCGAGAATCGGCGGAGGAGATCGAGATGGTCCTCCCCCATCGCCGTGCCGCAGGTCGCCACCGCAACCGGCATGTCGGCGAGATGGAAGGCGATCACGTCGGTGTATCCCTCGACGACCACGGACTCATCGGAACGGACGATCTGCGACTTCGCCCAGTTCAAGCCGTACAGGAGCCGAGACTTGTGATAGATCGGCGTCTCGGGCGAATTGAGGTACTTCGGCCCGTCGCCGTCGAGAAGGCGAGCGCCGAACCCTACGGCATCGCCGCGCACGTCGTAGATCGGGAACATGAGGCGGTTCCTGAAGCGATCGACCAGGCCGCCGCGGCTAGAACGCGAAGCCAGACCCGCGCCGGTCATCGCTTCGTCGCTCACGCCCGCGCCGCGGAGATGCTTCACCAGCGTCTCCCAGGCGTCCGGGGCGTAGCCGAGGTGGAACTGCTCGACGACGTCGGTGTCGTAGCCCCGGCTTCTGAGGTAACTCCTGGCGTGCCCTGCATCATCTGCGGTGCGGAGACGCTCGTTGTAGAACGACACGGCTCGCTCGACGGCATCGACGAGTCGCTCGCGGCGATCCCGGTGCTTGGCGGCCTCCGGATCTCTCGTCAGCGTCACCCCCGCTCGCCTGGCGAGCAGTTCGAGCGCGTCGGAGAACCCGAGGCCCTGGGTCTCCTGAACCCAACCGAACACGTCGCCGGACTTGCCGCATCCGAAACAGTGGAACAGACCCCGCGCGGGGTCGATCGACAGCGAGGGCGTCTTCTCCGAGTGGAACGGACAAACGGCCATCACCGAACGTCCCGAGCGCTTCACCCGGGTGACTTCGGACGCCAGTTCAACGAGGTCGGTGCGCTCCCGGACACGATCGATATCTTCGCGTGAATAGGCCATCAGAAGTGAGCGTAGAGGGTACGGGCCGACTGCAAACCGCTGATCAGGCCTCGGCGTCCTCTGCTCCGACACCGGCCATCATCAGGCCGACCTCTTCGCGGGTCGTCGTCGCCGGGTCAACGATGCCCATGATCCTGCCTTCGTAAAGCACAGCGATCCGATCGGAAAGGCCGAACACCTCGTCGAGGTCCTCGGAGATCATGAGGATCGCAGTACATCCGGTCCGATGCTCGATCAACTTCGCCTGAATGAACTCGGCATCCGTCATCATGTTCCGCTTGTCGATGATGCGGCGATGGATGTACTCGGCGGCGCCGATGTCAACGCCGCGAGTTGGCTGCGATGCGATGAGGACCGTCGGTTCGGAGGAGAGCTCGCGGGCCATGATGACCTTTTGGATGTTGCCGCCTGAGAGACTCCCCGTTGACGTCTCGATCGACGGTGTGCGCACATCGAAGGTCTCGACCAACTCTCTCGAGTGATCCTTGATCGCGCCGAAGTCGAACAGGCCGTATTTCAGATAGTCGGAACTGGCGTAGTCGATGAGAAGCAGATTCTCCCACACGGTGAAGTCGGCGATCGAGCCTTCTCTCATCCGTTCCTCGGGGACGTACGCAAGGCCTGCCTGGCGAACCTTCTTCGGCAGGGCACCGGTCACATCGACGCCTGCAACCTTGATCGTCCCGGTCTCAGACTGCCGCAACCCGGCGACCGTCTCGGCCAGTTCCCGCTGACCGTTGCCGGAGACGCCTGCGATTCCGAGGATCTCACCTCGATGCACGTCGAGGTCGAGATGGTCCACGGCGATGACCCCCCGGTCGCCCATGACCGTGAGATCCCGAATCTCGAGTGCGACATCGCCTGGTTCGGCCGGGAGTTTGTCCGGAATCAGTTTCACCGCTCGGCCGACCATCATGTTCGCGAGGCTCTCTCGCGTTGCTCCCTTGACGGGGACTTCGCCGGTCACCGCTCCGTGCCGCAGTACCGTGATACGGTCGCTCAAGGCGAGAACCTCGTGGAGCTTGTGGGAGATGAAGATGAGGCCGCGGCCGTCGGCGGTAAGTTGGCGAAGCGTGACGAACAGCTGATCCACCTCTTGCGGAGTGAGGACGGCCGTCGGCTCGTCCAGGATCAGCAGCCGGGCTTCGCGGTAGAGAGCCTTGAGGATCTCGACTCGCTGACGCTCTCCGACCGATAGCTGCCACACGAGGGCGGAAGGATCGATCTCGAGACCGTACTGATCGGCGAGTTCGAGGATCCGTTCAGAAACGACGTCGAGATCGGTCAAGAAGCCGCGACTCGACTTGAGCCCCAGTGCCACGTTCTCGGCGACGGTCAAGGTTGGCACCAGCATGAAGTGCTGGTGGATCATCCCGATCCCGTGCTCGATCGCTGACGTCGGGCTATCGAGTGTGATGAGCTCGCCGTCGATCCGGATCGTCCCCTCGTCGGCCGGATACAGGCCGTAGAGGACCTTCATCAGCGTGCTCTTGCCCGCGCCGTTCTCACCGAGCAGGGTGTGAACCTCACCGGCGTACAGGTCGAAATCGACGTCGCTGTTCGCGACCACACCGGGGAATCGCTTCGTGATCCCTCGCATCTCGAGCATCGGGCTAGCCGTCACACATCGCTCCTGTTCGGTTGGTCGGGGGATCCGAAGATCCCCCGACCAGCGTTCGTCCTATCCCTCGTCCTTGAACACCTGCACGGCGGCGTCGCCGAGCTTCCTCACGTCATCCGAAAGGTCATAGCCATCGTTGTATTCGATGACGAGACCGTCGTTGGCGAACGTGATCTTGTACAGCTCGCCGCCGAGCTTGCCATCCTTGATATTGGTGATCATCTCTTCGAGCATGTGCTCCCAGTGGTACACCTGCGAGGCGACCACGATGTCCGGGGCAAGGCTCGTCTGATTCGCCTGAGTGCCGAACCAGAGCACGCCCTCGTTCTTGGCAACACCAACCGCACCGACCACCATCTGGGCCGTTCCGGACATGACGTCCGCTCCGGCCTTGATGAGCGACTGCGCAGCCTCTGAGGCCAGCGCCACGTCGCTGAAGGAGTCGATGTAGTTGACATTCACTGTCGCGCCCGGCTTGTTCACGAGCACGCCGGCTTTGAAACCGTCGACGTAGAGCTTCGCGTCCCCGACCTCGATCGGGCCGACGATGCCGACGTTATCCGTCTGGGACAGGGCCGCCGCCATGATCCCCATGACACGCCCACCCTCGTCGGAGGCTGCTTCATAGGCGTAGACGTTGGCGAGGCCGAACGTGTCTGCCGATGTGCCCCACGCGAAGGAGATCTCTGGGAAGTCCTTCGCGATCTCCGAGATGGATCCGCCGTACTGCGAACCGTGCCCGATCACCAGATTGAAGCCGTCTGACGCATAGTCACGGATCGCGACTGCTGCGTCATCAACGACGAACGTACCGTCGGTTACGGAGAAGTCGGATATGACTCCGCCGTCCTTCAGTTTCGTCGCCGCATCGACCATCGATTGCGTGAACGCAAGGTCATTCGATGCCGATGGGGCCACGATCGCGATCTTGAAATCGCCGCCGTCGCCGGCTGCAGCTGTGGTCTCGGTACTCGCCGCCGTCGTCTCGGTACTCGCCGCCGTCGTCTCAGTAGACGCCGCCGTCGTCTCGGTACTTGCCGTAGTACGTGCGGCCTGTGCCTAGCGTGCCTTCTTCAACCTCAAGGAAACTCATGCGGACACCCTATTTAC
>JAUXCV010000079.1 GCA_030618675.1 Acidimicrobiia bacterium
GAGATCGCCCGCCTTCATGTACTCCGAGGCCTTGCTGCCGAGTTCGCTCTCCGATGCAACCGCTTCGCGCAGCATGTCGCCGGTCGATATATGCGGTACGCCGAGCGCCGTCGTCAGCAGTTTGGCCTGCGTCCCTTTGCCACCCCCAGGCGGCCCAAGAAACAGAATACGTCGACCCATGTGTAGCTCCTGATTGTCCAGGCCTGCAGGATACTTGGAAGCCATGAGTCCCCAGCCGAAGTCTCAAGTAGCGGAGTAGCGGAGTAGCGGAGTGGGGCCTACTCAGCTACTCAAGCGAGGCGGAGCCGAGCGCTACTCAGCTACTCGGCTACTGGATTCCTCAGCTCCTAGCTGAGGAATCCCTCATAGTTCCGCATCATCAGCTGGGACTCGACCTGCTTCAACGTCTCAAGCGCAACGCCCGCCACGATGATGATCGACACGCCGGAGAGTCCGACCGGGACACCCCAGATCCATCCAAGGACCGACGGCAGGATCGTCACCAGAGCCAGGTACATCGCCCCTGGCAGTGTGATGCGGCTCAGCACGTACGCCAGGTACTGCTCGGTCGCCCGTCCGGGACGGATGCCGGGGATGAATCCTCCCTGACGCTGGATCATGTCGGCCTGGCGCGCAGGGTCGAACTGGATCGCCGTGTAGAAGTAGGTGAAGAACACCACCAGGAGCGCCAGCACGAAGATGTACCAGAGGCTCGGTGAGAATCCGCCGCCGCTCGAAGACAGCAGGTTGGTGTCGATCCAGTTCCGAACCGTCGCACCCCAGCCGTCCGGGGGCAGCACCGAGGCGATGAGAGCGGGGAAGTACATGATCGACGTGGCGAAGATCACAGGGATGACGCCCGCCATGTTCACCTTCAGCGGGATGTAGGTGGATTGCCCACCCATGACCTTGCGACCGCGGACTCGCTTCGAGAACTGCACCGGGATCCGGCGTTGACCCTGCTCGATGAAGATGATCCCGATCGTCAATGCGATCATCACGGCGATGATGACGATGAACTGGTAGGTCTGCGAGTTGGCATTGAGGATCGCCAACTGGGACGGGATCTGGGAGATGATCGATATGAAGATCAGCAATGACATACCGTTGCCGATGCCGCGTTGGGTGATCAGCTCACCGAACCACATGAGCAGCGCTGTACCGGCCGTCATCGTGACGACGATGATGATCACGTTGCGTGGCGTGTAGTCGGGGATCAGGTCGATGCCGCCGGTCAACTGACCGGAGTGGAACAAGAACGAGAACCCGGTCGCTTGGAGAAGCGCCAGGATGACCGTGAGGTATCTGGTCCACTGGGTGATGACCTTCCGGCCGGTCTCGCCTTCCTCCTGAAGAGCCTGCAACTTCGGAATCACAACGGCGAGCAACTGAAGGATGATCGATGACGTGATGTACGGCATGATTCCCAGAGCGAAGACCGACAGACGGGTCAGGGCACCACCGGAGAACAGGTTCAACAACCCGACGAACCCGGAGGTCGTGGCCGAGTCGGTGAACTCCTTGATCGCGTTGAGATCCACACCGGGGACCGGGACCGTCGTCCCGAAGCGGTACAGAACGAAGATGAACAGCGTGAAGAGAATCTTGTTCCGCAGATCGTGGATCCGGAACGCGTTCCTAAAAGCAGTCAGCATGTGTGTCGTAGTTCCTTCGGTGGTGCTGGCACGATAGTGGCGTCGGGGGTTTGGACTCGGTGCTCAGGGCTCATAGCTCAAAGCTCATAGCTCAGCCCTCAATAACCTCTACCGAGCCTCCGGCAGCCTTGATCTTCTCGACGGCGCCCAGGCTGAACGCGTGGGCCTTGATCGTCAGGGCTCGGTCGATCTCGCCCTCGCCGAGGACCTTGACCTTGCCGCGATGCTTGACGAGGCCGCCGGCTCGCAGGTCATCTGCGGTGACGGTGGACCCGGCATCGAACTCGTTGAGTCGCTCGACATTGATGACCGTGTATTCGACGCGATTCGGGTTCCGGAAACCTCGCAGCTTCGGCATGCGACGCTGGAGAGGCATCTGGCCGCCCTCGAACCCACGACGCACCTTGCTGCGCGCCTTGAGGCCCTTCGTACCGCGTCCGGCGGTCTTCCCGCGTCGTCCGGCTTCGCCGCGACCAACGCGAATCTTGCGCTTCTTCGACCCTTCGGCGGGTCGGAGGTGATGAAGCTTCATCCGATTTCCTCCACTTCGAGGAGATGCTTCGCACGGAACACCATGCCACGCACATCCGGTCTGTCGGGCCGTTCGACCGACTGATTGATCTTTCGCAGCCCAAGGCTCTCCACGGTTGCGCGAGTCTTCGGCTTCTCACCGATCGTGCTGCGCACCAGTGTGATCTTCAAACTCTTCGCCATCAGTTGCCTGCCTGGGTCTTCGCCAACTCGGCCGACCGGTAGGCAGCGAGCAGAGCCGGTGGGAACAACTCCTCAGGGCGCTTGCCGCGTGCCTTGGCAACGACGTCGGGACGCTGCTGGGACAACAGTGCGTTCACTGTCGCCTTGGCCACGTTGACATGCGTGGGAGAGCCGAGCGACTTCGAGAGGACGTCTTTGACCCCTGCCGCCTCGAGGATCTGACGAACAGCTCCTCCGGCGATGACCCCGGTACCCGGTGCAGCCGGCTTGAGCAGTACGCGCGATGCGCTCTGCTCGCCGATCACCTTGTGGATGATCGTCTGGCCGGCCATCGGGACGTCGAACATGTTCTTCCTTGCGATCTCCATGCCCTTCTGGATGGCCATGGGGACCTCTTTGGCTTTGCCATATCCGATTCCGACTTTGCCCTTGCCGTTTCCAACGGTCACGAGGGCGGTGAATGAGAATCGACGGCCACCCTTGACGACCTTGGCGACGCGGTTGATCGCGATGACCCTCTCGTCGAACTCCGGTTCGCGCCGTTCCCGGCGGTCCCGCCGATCTCGACGGTCTCTGCGATCCTTGCGGTTGGTGTTATCTCGGTTCGTCATAGCGCTCCTAGAACTCCAGCCCGGACTTGCGGGCTCCATCGGCCAGCGCCTTGACGCGCCCGTGGAAGGCGAACCCACCCCGGTCGAAGACGACCGTGTCGACGCCGGCATCCTTGGCGCGGGCGCCAACGAGCTCTCCGACCTTGGTTGCCGTGTCGACGGTCAGGGTCTTCTTCGCGAGCTTGCCCTCGCGAGACGAGGCCGAAACCACGGTGACACCCTGATCGTCGTCGATGATCTGTGCATAGATGTAGCGATTGCTGCGGAACACCGCGAGCCGGGGGCGAGTGGCGGTGCCATGCACCTTCTTGCGCACCCGGAAGTGGCGGCGTCGCCGCGCTTGTGTGCGTGAACCTCTCATCCGGCCACCCCTGCCTTCCCGGCCTTGCGGCGTACGTATTCGTCGACATAGCGGATGCCCTTGCCCTTGTAGGGCTCGGGTGGCCGCACGGAGCGGATATTCGCAGCGACCTGGCCAACGAGTTGCTTGTCGATCCCGCTGATGATGAACTTCGTCGGCTCGGGGACCTCGAATGTGATGCCTTCGGGTGCCTCGATCGCCACGGGATGCGAGAACCCGACTTGAAGCTCGAGCGTGTTGCCTTTCAGCGCGCCGCGGTAGCCAACGCCCACGGCCTTCAGTTCCTTGGTGTACCCGACCGAGACCCCGACCACCATGTTGGCGATCAGTGCACGGGTCAAGCCGTGCAGGGCACGAGCCTGGCGGTCATCGTTCTCTCTGGCGACGCTGAGGACGCCGTCTTCGACCGAAACGCTGATCCGGGGATCGAGTGTCTGGGTGAGCGTGCCCTTCGGGCCCTTCACGACGACGGCATTCTCATCGACAGATACCTCGACGCCCGAGGGAAGATCAATGGGTGCGTTTCCGATGCGACTCATGTCACCACACCTCGCAGAGGACTTCGCCACCGACGTTGCGCTTGCGAGCCTCGCGGTCGGTCATGACACCGTTCGAGGTTGACACGATCGCGATGCCGATTCCACCGCGGACGCGGGGGACGTCGGATGCGCCTGTATAGACGCGCAGGCCCGGCTTCGAGATTCGCTTGATGCCGGTCAGGATCGGCTGGCGCTCCTTGTCGTAGCGGAGCCTCACAGTGAGTTCCTTGCCGACCCGCGCATCTTCGACTTTGTATCCGTCGATGAATCCCTCTTCTGAGAGAATGCGGGCGACCTGTTCTTTCAATTTCGACGACGGCATCGTTGTCTCCGCGTGCAACGCCGTGTTGGCGTTGCGGATCCGGGTGAGCATGTCGGCTATGGGATCAGACTGCACGATTACCACGAAGCCTTTCTCACACCGGGAAGCTCACCGTTGTGAGCGAGTTCACGAAGCGATGAACGCGACATCCCGAACTTCCGGAAGTACCCGCGGGGGCGACCCGTGACACCGCAGCGATTGCGGTAGCGCGTTGCGCTCGCATCGCGGGGCATCTTGGCAATCTTCTGATAAGCCTCACGCTTGTCTTCGTACGAGGCGTTCGGGTCCTTGATGACCGCGATGATCTCCGCACGGCGCTCGGCGTACCGGTCGATGATCACTCTCCGCTTATTGTTCTTGGCGATCTTGGATGTCTTCGCCATCACACACCTGCCTGTTGACGGCGGAACGGGAACCCGAATGCATCGAGTAACGCCCTGCCTTGCTCGTCGGTTGCTGCCGTGGTCACGAACGCTATGTCCATACCGCGGATCGTGGAAACCTTGTCATAATCGATTTCAGGAAAGATCAACTGCTCGGTGACACCGAAGTTGTAGTTGCCGCGACCGTCGAATCCGTTCGGATTCAGGCCACGGAAGTCCCTGATACGTGGGATCGCCGTTGCGATGAGGCGGTCGAGGAACTCCCACATCCGGTCCCCACGCAGCGTCACCGACGCTCCGACCGGAACCCCTTCACGGAGCTTGAAATTCGAGATCGACTTCTTTGCGAGCATCACCTTCGGCTGCTGCCCTGTGATGATCCGCAAGTCGTCGACTGCCGAGTCCATCAGCTTGGCGTCCTGGGCAGCGTCGCCGACGCCCATGTTCACCACGATCTTCAACAATCGTGGGACCTGCATCGCGTTCTCGAGCTCGAGATCTTCTTTGAGCTGAGCTGCGATCTCGCTGTCGTACCTCTCTTTGAGGCGCGAGGCCATTAGAGCTCACCTCCGCACTTGCGGCATGCGCGGTACTTGCGACCTTCGTCGTCGAACCGGGCGCCGATGCGAGTCGGCCCGCAGTCGGTGCAGACGATCATGACGTTGGACGCGTCGATCGGCATGTCCTTGTCGATGATGCCGCCCTGCATGGTCTGGCCGGTCGGTCGCTGAGAGCGCTTCGCCGTGGCGACGCCCTCGACGATGATCCTGTTGCGTGAGGGGAAGACCTTGGCGATCTTGCTCTCAGTGCCGGCATCCTTGCCGGTGATGACCTTCACTGTGTCACCCTTCTTCAGTTTCATCACAGCACCTCCGGTGCCAGCGATACGATCCGCATGAAATTCTTGTCGCGCAACTCACGGCCGACCGGTCCGAAGATCCGGGTCCCGCGGGGTTGCTGCTGGTCGTTGATGATCACGCAAGCGTTGTCATCGAAGCGGATGTAGGTCCCGTCGGCACGACGGTTCTCCTTCTTGGTCCGCACGACCACGGCTTTGACGACCTCACCCTTCTTCACGCTTCCGCCGGGTGTGGCGTCCTTGACCGTAGCCACGACGGTATCGCCGAGACTGCCATAGCGCCTGCCCGAACCGCCGAGCACGCGGATGACCAGGACCTCCTTGGCACCGGTGTTATCGGCAACCCTGAGCCTGGACTCCTGTTGAATCATCTCGCACGCTCCACGATCTCATCGACGCGCCAGTGCTTCGACTTTGAGAGCGGTCGGGTCTCGACGATCCGCACCTTGTCTCCGACGTGGGCATCGTTCGCTTCATCGTGGGCGTGGAATCGCTTCCTCACCGGCACGGTCTTGCCGTACTTCGGGTGTCGCTTGGAGTCACGGACCTCGACGGTGACCGTCTTGTCCCTGGCGTCCGAAACGACGACTCCGACGCGTATCTTGCGGCGTCCCCGTTCCATCTACGCCTCCTCCTGCTGTGTTTCCCAGGCGGCGATCTCTTGTTCCCGCATCAGTGTCTTGACGCGGGCGACGTGGTGCCGCACTTCTTTGATCCGTGCTGTGTTGTCGAGCTGATTCGTGACGATCTGGAACCGAAGATTGAACAGCTCCTCTTTGCCCTCATCGAGTTGCTCCTGCAACTCCGCGTGGTTCAGCTTTCGCAGGTCGACGGTCTTCATACGTCCTCCCGCCTGACGAACTTCGTTTTGATGGGCAGTTTGTGAGCGGCCAGGCGCATGGCTTCACGAGCCAGTTCTTCGTCAACGCCTGCCATCTCGAACATCACCCTTCCCGGCTTGACGACGGCGACCCAGTACTCCGGGTTGCCCTTGCCTGACCCCATACGGGTCTCGGCCGGTTTCTCTGTGATCGGCTTGTCCGGGAAGATCGTGATCCAGACCTTTCCGCCACGCTTGATCTTTCGGGTCATGGCGATACGAGCTGCTTCGATCTGGCGAGCGGTGATCCAACCGGGCTCTTGCGCCTGGAGGCCGTACTCGCCGAACGAGACCTTCGCCCCGCCTTTCGCCTTTCCGGTCATGCGGCCCGTCTGGACCTTCCGGTACTTGGTGCGTTTCGGCATCAACATCAGGCATCACCTCCCTCAGAGGCATCACCTTTGTCATCAACCTCTTCGGAGTCTTGGGTCTTGACTCTTGACTCTTGACTCTCTTCTCCGACCTTCTGGGTCTCTACGACCTCAGTGGTTTCGACCGTGGGGGTCTCTTCCACTTCGACCACCTCGTCGAGCACTTCGGCGACTGCCTCCGCTACGACTGCCGTCTCGATCGCATCGGCCGCGTCTTCTTCGGCTTCGACTGCCTCTGCGACAGCCTCGACGGCAACTGCGTCGGCGACTTCGGCAACCTCTTCGGCTGCCTCGGCAACGGCCTCGGCAACAACGGCCTCAACGACCGCTTCCTCGGCGAGTTCCTCGGCAACAACGGCCTCAACGATGGCCTCTTCCGACCCCGTCTCTTCGGCGATGACCTCGGAGACAACGGCCTCTTCCACGAGAGCTTCAGCGACGATCTCAGCGGCCACGGCCTCGACTTCGGCTTCCTCGGCGATCGCTTCGGCGACAACCGCCGTCTCGACGGCCTCGACAGCGACCTCTTCAGCGACGACTGCTTCTGC
>JAUXCV010000306.1 GCA_030618675.1 Acidimicrobiia bacterium
CCTCACGGCGAAGCGTCTTCTCCAGCATCGCGATCATCGCTTCGGCATCACCCCACTTCAGTTCGATGCCGCCGGTGTCCTCGACGGTGATCAATCCCTTCTCGAAGCATTCGATAGCGAACGCCATGGTTCCGCCGGCAGCGATCGTATCGGCGCCGTATTGGTTGCAGAGCTGGCTCGCGTAGGCGATGGCGTGCAGGTCCTCGATGCCGCAATCGGACCCGAACATCGCTGCCGTCTCATACTCAGGTCCGCCCGACTCGGGATTGAGAGCCTTGTCCCGCCACTCGGCTTCGACGACTCGCTTGCAGCGGACCGCACACGAGTAACAGGTGTCGCGGCCCTGCTTCAGCTGAGTGCCCTCGCCGGCACCGCGAAGGAGTTCGTCGTACAGTCGCTCGCCGCCGATCTGTTTCGCCCCATCGAAGCCCATCGACCCGCTCTGGTAATTGCGTGTCGGCAGGCCTCCGCCGGCACTCTGTCCTTCGAGGATGCCGATCGTCCCGTACTTCGCAAGCTCCCACACATCCTCGTCTCCACGAACGAGCGGTACCGCTCGCTGAACGATGGCGCGCAGTGCCTCCGGGTCGGCCATGGGGAGTTTCTTCTTCCCTCCTCGCACGGCGATCGCCTTGAGCATCTTGCTGCCCATGACGGCCCCCATCCCGGTGCGCCCATGGGCTCGTGTCGACATGGACATGATGGCGGCGAAGCGGACTTTCTTCTCGCCTGCCGGCCCGATCTGGAGGACCTCGATACGGTCATCTTCGAGTTCGGCTTTGAGAGCGTGCTCCACTTCCAGCGTCGTCTCTCCCCAGAGGTGCGAGGCGTCGCGAAGTTCGGCTTCTCCCTTGTTGATCCAGAGATACACGGGTTTCGGCGAGATGCCGCGTACGACGATGCCGTCGAAACCGGCGAACTTGAGTTCAGCAGGCCAGAATCCGCCGGCCTGGCCATCGCCGGCGCCGCCGGTGATGGGGGACTTGGCGACAACCGTGCACCGGCTCTGGCCGGCGATGGGCGCACCGGTCGGCCCTGAGAGCATGAAGGACAAGGTGTTGTCGGGTCCATAGGGATCCGCTCCGGCAGGGGTGTTCTTGAGGAGGTAGTAGAAACCGAGTGCGCTTCCGCCCAAGTACGTGCGGTACAATTCCTCCGGTGGCTCCTCGACGTCGAGGGTCCCTGTGGTCAGATCGACGCGGAGGATCTTCCCTGCGTAACCGAACATGCTGTCGCTCTCCTTCGTGATTCTGTGGCGGGGCCACGATAGTTCAATAGAGGCAGTCGCCTACAACCCGGGGTGCGTGACCGACTGAACATTGTGTCGCGTCACGCCCTTGGAGATCGACAGACGATGGGGGCCGGCGATCACTGCGAGGTTGGCATTCGACAGGTTCTTGGCGACCCTCCACGTCGATATCGCCGCTGCATCGTGGATCACGTAGGCGGGCGCAACGATGAGGTCGTCTGGTTCGATGATGTTGAGGATCGCGCCTCGAGGTTTGGAGCGAACGATGATCTCGACGTCCTCCATGTCTCCGATTCCGTCCTCGACGAGATCACGGTCAGATGTGACGACGACGAGCGGGACGTGCCGGGTGCGTCTGATGTTCCGCACGGCGGCCAATGCCAGGAGTGCGTCCTCCTTCTTCCAGTCCGTTCCCGGGTTACCGGTTGCGACGATCACCCGATTCCACGGTCGGAGCACCCGAACCGCCATTGTCGGAATGGCCGAGCGTTCACCAACGCCGTCGATGTCATTTCCGAGCACGTAGTCGGCGGGGAAGCGCGGTCCATGCCACGACAGGAGCACCAGGGACGCGCCGTCCTCTTCGATCAGGTTGAGGGTTCCGTCGGAGAACGACTCGTCGACACGAACCACGCCATCCGTGTCATGCCCGAGGGCTGTAGCGGCCTCGGTGGCTTCATCGACGCGGGTCTTCGCCAGATCCTTCTGCCCCGGACCCGGCACCGCGTATGGAATGACCAGACCGTCATCGGGTCTGGCGATGCTCCCGGCAAGCGCCATCAAAGTTTTCAGGTCGGACCCGTTGGCCCTGACGTCAACAAGCACGATCTCACCGAGCGCTGCAGGAGGTGGAACCGGCCGCGGGACCATTCGGATGAAGAAACGAGTTCCGTAGGATGTGATGAGGGCTGTTGTGACGATCGCGAGCACCGCCGCGTTCACGACTTCCTGGCCGAAAAGTCCGAGCCCAACACCCACCTGGGCGATTGCCAGCGTGGACGCGGCTTGTCCGAAACTCAGCGAGGACATGAGACCCACTTCGTTCCACGAGAACTTGAAGATCCGGCCGGTGATGACCGCTGCCGTCGACTTGCCGACAATGACGAAGCCGGTGAAGAGAAGTGCCAATGTCAGTGTCTGGATGTCGAACAACAATGCAGGGTTGATGTTCAGTCCGATCGAGACCATGAATGCCGGGATGAAGATCGCATTGCCGACGAAGTCGATCTGATGCAGCAGTTGGCCCTTGGCGGGGATGAGCCGGTTCATGCCGAGGCCCGCGAGGAAGGCGCCGATCAGCCCCTCGATCCCCCCGAGGAGCGCGATGGATGCTCCCGCGGCCATGCCTGCCAAGACGAACACGAAACGCTGCATTCTGGTCCGGCCGACCTCCACGAAGAACCACTCGGTGATCTTGGGGAGGAGCCACAGGGTGAAGGCCATGAGTATCGGGATGGCGATCCAGACCGGCATCGACGGGTTCGAGACGGTCGCCTCTGCCCCCGT
>JAUXCV010000250.1 GCA_030618675.1 Acidimicrobiia bacterium
GCCGACATCCTGTGGGGAGCGCTCGCTGGAGTGATCGGCTTGTTCGGCCTAGCGGTGCTCTACTCGGCGCTTGCCTCCGGTTCGATGACGATCGTCGCTCCCATCGCCGGGGCAACTACGGCTGTGATCCCGGTCGTCGTCGATCTCAGCCGGGGAGCCGAACTGACCACCCGGCATTGGATCGGAATCGGTCTCGCCCTCGGAGCAGTTCTCCTCATCGGCAGTGGCCCGGCAAGTCGTGGAGCCGACATTCGGATAGTCGGATGGGCCATGCTGGCAGGCACTGCGTTCGGTGTCTTCTTCATCGCACTGGCTCAAACATCGGAAGCGTCGGGATTGTGGCCGCTCGTCGGCGCTCGCGGCACGACGATCCCCATCGCGTTCGCCATCGCGGGATTCAAGAGGGTCGCCGCACCACCGGGAGGACGAGGCCTGGGCTTGCTTGTAGTGCTGGGAAATCTGGACATGGCGGCGAACGTCTCTATAGCCCTTGCCCTCCAACGGGGACCGCTCGGAGTCAGCGCAGTGCTCTCATCGCTTTACCCGGCGTTCACTGCGATCACGGCCGTCATCGTTCTCCATGAGCGCCCGCGCCCGGGACAGACCGTGGGCATCGTGCTGGCGATGGGGGCCATCGTCGCACTCGCCCTCTGATCATCCGGACGCGGGTTCGATCGCGAGGTCAGGACTCGCTGGGTCTAGCCGTTCTGGCCGTGCTGGCCGCGCCCGCCCTGACCCTGGCCACCCTGATCCATTCCGTGCTGGCCCCGGCCACCTTGACCTTGACCGCCCTGACCCTTCTCGTGTTGGCTCTCTCCGTGCTGGCCCTCTCCGTGCTGGCCCGGACCACCCCGCTCTTGATCATGCCGGCCCTGTCCGCTCTCGTCACACTCCCCGTCACCGTGACCGGCAGCGCCGTGGCCTGAGTCGGACGGTCCGCCACGCTCCATCCCGGACGCGAGGATCGCCTCGTACGCAGATACCTCCATGTGTGTCGGGTTGCGGTCGGTACCCGCCGACTCGAGTTGCGACACGAACGCCCGAAGATGGTTCTCGGATCCTCGCAGGAGGTTCTCGTAGACCCGGATGATGTCCGTATTGGTCGTGCCGGCAAGGAATCTTTCGAGATCGAGGATGTCGACTTCTTCGATGATCGCACCGGCCTCGAGCGCAGATGAGAGATCCACCGAACCGACATCGATCAGATCGTCGTATAGCTGCTGCAAATCCTCGTTGGCGAATTCCCCGATCGGGCTGTGATCTACCGGGTCTTCCAACCCGTAGGTTTCGATGAGTCCGAGGACCGCCGTCATGTGGGTCATCTCGGCAGAAGCGATGTTCGAGAAGATCGGCTGGCCGTAGAGATCGGCGAACGTCATGTATACGTCGTAGGCGAGTTTCTCCTCCTCGCGCATGAACATGATGCCCTCGATCTCCCCTTCGGTGAGTGTCGACGCGGATGCCTGCACTGCATTGACGGTCGACTTGCTTGACGTCGCGCTGGTGTCGGTTGTAGCGCCGACTGCCACCGCAGCCAAGCTGATCACCGCCACCAGGGCCACTGCTCCGAGGAGGAGCGCTTGGGATGATCGGGCTTTGACTCTCATTGGATATCTCCTTGTCTTGATCCGTACCCCAAGTGAAGCCGTGCAACATGAAGGTTGGGTTCGCGCATGATGAAGGTTTCATGAATCTCGGAGTCGGGGATTGTGTCTTCTTGGACGGACGGGAACCGTTCATCGGCCTACGATCGTCACATAGGTGATGCATCAACGGAGGTGACCGTGAGACGACTCGCAATTGGATTTCTCGCCGGTACAGCGATCCTGATCGCAGCATGCACACCGAGCGTGACGGTCGAGAACAGCGGAGCCGAGGGGGCGGCGGCGAGCGGTATCGCCGTATCCGGGCGCGGCGAGGTCCTCGGGACTCCCGACACGCTGCAGATGTCCTTCGGCGTGTCGGTGCTGCGTCCAACCGTGAAGCAGGCCGTCGCAGACGCAGCGACACTCGCCGACCAACTCATCTCAACCCTCGCGTCATCCGGCGTTGCCGGCGATGACATCCAGACGGCCAACTACGCCATCTATCCCGAGTACGACTACTCCCAGGAGCAGCGAAAGCTCGCCGGGTACCGCGTCGGCAACACCGTCACAGCGAAGATTCGCGATATCGACTCTGCCGGTTCCGTGATCGATGCCGCCGCGAGTGGCGTCGGCGACGAGATCCAGGTCTCCGGCGTCTCTTTCTCGATCGAGGATGATGAGGAACTCATCTCCGCCGCTCGAGACGCGGCATGGGAGGACGCCCGTTCGAAGGCCCAACAACTCGCCGACCTCGCAGGATTGACACTGGGCGAAGCGGTGATGATCAGCGAATCGGTCACGGGCACACCTCCCCAGCCGCTCTACCGAGCAGCCTTCGACGAAATGGCCGTTGGTGCGGTCGAGACCCCCATCGAGGCGGGCCAGCAGCAAGTGGCCGTCACACTCCAGGTCCGCTTCGCCACCAACTAGAACGCCGCATACCCAGGGTTCACAGCGCTCCATATGGTGCCGACAGCCCGCGGAATGGCTGACGCCGCATACCCAGGGTTCGCAGCGCTCTATATGGTGCCAACAGCCCGCGGAATGGAGCACGCGGCCGGCGGTCTGCGGGACCTAGAGACTCTCGCCTCCGAAGGCGGCGGGTGTCGTTGCGATCGGGCAACCCTCGGTCGCCGCCCACTCCTCCCACGATCCGTCGTAGAGAGCGGCGTCGTATCCAAGGAGGTGCAGGACGAACAGATCGAACGCGCCGTACATCCCGGCACCGCAGTAGGTGATGATCCGTTCGGCACCTTCGACTACCGGCCTCCATCGCTCGGCCAGGTCGGCGACGGGCAGGAGCCGATCGGTTTCGGGGTCGAGGTTGTCCGGTGCCGGAATGTTGACGGCACCCGGGACGTGTCCCGCCGGTAGATGAGGGAAAAGACGGACGCTCCCTGTATGGAACGGCTCGGTGAGGCCATCGACGATCACGGTGTCCGATTCGGACATCGCGGAGACGACGTCGTCGATCTCGACCCGGAGATCCGGCCGAAGCCGAGCAACGAAGCGAGACTGCTCGATCGAGCTCTCCCCCTCTTCGGCAGGCAGACCCTCCCGGGTCCAGTTCCTGAAGCCACCGTCGAGAAGCCTCACCTTGCTGTGTCCATACAGACGCAACGCCCACCACAGGCGAGCAGACCAGATGCCACCGTCCGTGTCGTAGACAACGACCTCGTCATCGCTGCCGATTCCGAGCCGGGACATGATGTCGCCGAAGGTGTCTGCGCCGACGATGTGAGCAGGATG
>JAUXCV010000283.1 GCA_030618675.1 Acidimicrobiia bacterium
GGGGTCTGTCGACCAGCAACTTCGTGATCGTCGAGAAGACCTGTGCACCCGCAACGATCGCGAACCACGCCCAGAACGCCCACCACTTCTTCGCTACCACGAACGCCGCGGCAACCAGCACACTGGTCGTGAGAGCGATCGGAACCGCCCCGAGATGATGGAAGACCTCGGCCACAGAGACGAGCCATGGGGTCTCGTTGGCTGCCATGAGATCTCGCCACGTGTCGTCGAGGCCCTGTGTCCATCCGGCGACGACCAGCGCTGTCAGGAGCAGGAACCCAACGAACAACCCTGCTCCGACCCGAAACTTCCTGGTTGTGGTTGCTGCCATGGACTCGAAACGCTACCGGTTCGCGGACCTCATCCGCAACACGTCTGCGATTGAACAGAGGCCGGACGCGAGGAAACAGGCCCATGCCAGAAGGTCGAGCGATCATCCCTCAAGAACCTCTCCGGTCTCTCGCCCAGGAAGCGAATCAGCGTATACTCCTGTGATTCTCACCGATTGATCAACCCCGGAGCAGCGTTGACCCCGTCCATCGAACATCCCGAGATCGTCATCGAGGAGCCTGAGGAACGCCCGATCGAGCGTCATCCGAGCGATGTTCTTCGCCTGGTGGTAGCCCTCCTGGTCGCTCTTGTCGGCTTCCTCCTCGCCACGATGCTGAACAACATCTCCGAGGCCATCACGGTCGAGGTCATCGACACTGTCTCCAAAGTTCCGAGCGTGGCCGTCGTCGTCGTGATCACCACCCTGTTGCTGTTCGCAGTCTTACTTCCGCTCCTCTCGTGGGGCTATCTGGCGTGGCTCCGGCAGTGGAGGCGTCTCGGATTGGGTCTGCTGGCGTCGGCGGTCGCAATGGGCCTCGTATGGCTGATCGGCGCCGAAGTCGTGAGTCGGTTCTCGTCTCCCGATCTCGTGTTCACGCCACCCGGCTGGGTCTGCGGCGATCATCTCGCCGACTCCAACCAACACTGTGTGTCGGGCGACACGTCACTGCACTCCTACTTCCTGGCCGGGGGCGTCGCCTTCTTCTCGTCGCTGGCGCCCTGGATGACGAAACGCTGGAGACGCGCCGCGTGGATCACCATCACCGTGTTGGCCGTCGTCCGGATGATTCAGGGCCTCCATCCTCCACTCGACGAATTCCTCGTGATCGGGATCGCATACGCCGTCGGCGCCGCCGTCCTCCTCGCCTTCGGCACACCCAGCCGGAGACCACGCGGAAAGGACATCGTCGCTGCGCTGGAACGCTCCGGAATCCAACTCTCTGAACTGAAACGCGCCGGAGTGGATGCCCGGGGCTCAACGCCCTACTTCGCCAAAACGTCCGACGGTGAACGTATCTTCGTCAAGGTTCTGAGCCCTGAGGAGCGATCCGCCGACATCCTCTTCCGCATCTTCCGGATGTTCCGTCTCAAAGGAGTGGGTGACGAGCGTCCCTTCTCCTCGTTGAAGCGTGCGGTCGAGCACGAAGCGGTCATCTCATTGAAGGCGTCGTCCGATGGGGTGCGAACACCTCGACTCGAAGCGGTCGCTGACATCCCTCCGAACTCCGTACTCATGGCCTACGCGATGATCGACGGCTCTTCTCTCGACAGCGTTCCGGCCGACGAACTGACAGACGAGATCCTCGAAGGTGTGTGGGACGAGGTCGCCATACTGCGGCAGCGCAGAACGGCACATCGCGATCTTCGGCTCGCCAATGTGTTCCTCGCTTCCGACGGTCAGCCTTGGTTGATCGACTTCGGTTTCTCTGAACTGTCGGCGACCGACGGTCAGCTCCGCTCCGACATCGCTGAACTGACTGCATCGACTGCTGCCGTCGTAGGGCCGGAACGTGCCGTCTCGAACGCTATCGCAGGCGTTGGTCCGGAAGCAGTCGCAGAGGCCGAGAGTCGTATCCAGCCGCTCGCCCTGAGCGGTGCAACCAGAGAGGCGTTGAAGACCCAGAAGGGACTGGACGACGGTATTCGAGATGAGATCTCTCGACAGACCGGGACCGAACCGCTGGAACTCGAGGACCTAGAACGGGTCAAGCCCGGCACGATCATGATGATCGTCGGGTTCGCTCTTGCGATCTACTTCCTCATACCGCAACTCGCACAAACGGACTTCGGAGCCGTCCTCGGAGCGGATTGGGTGTGGCTGCCCGCCATTCTCCTGGCATCGTTCTTCTCCTATCTCGGAGCTGCCTGGAACCTGATGGGGTCGGTCCCCGACCGCATCCGCCTCATCCCTTCGGTGCTCGCCCAGTTCGCCGGCACATTCATCAATCGGATCACCCCCGTCAAGATCGGCGGAATGGCAACCGCCGTGCGCTATCTACAGAAGAGCGGAGTCGACACGCCGGTGGCGATCGCAGGTCTCGGAATCAGCAGCGTCGGCACGTTCATGATCCATATGTCGCTGCTCCTCCTGTCCGTGGTGCTGATCGGCAGGAACGCAGCTGATTTCATCGAACTGCCATCCGGAACCACGGTTCTGATCGGTCTGGTGGCCGTCTTCGTCGTCGCCACGGTCGTTCTCTATCTGCCTTTCGGCCGGAAGATCCTCAAAGAGAAGGTCTGGCCGGTGCTCAAGAGGTCCGGCCAGGGCATCGCCCAGGTCGCCACGAGTCCGAAGAACGCCGTCATGCTGTTCGGTGGGGCGTTCCTCTCCATCATGGGATACATCCTCTCGCTTTGGTTCAGCCTTGAAGCGTTCGGCGGTGGACTCCGGTTCTTCGAGATCGCTCTTGTGTTCCTCGCTGCCCAGGCTCTCGGTCAAGCGGCTCCAACTCCCGGTGGTATCGGGGCGGTTGAAGCGGCGATGATCGCAGCCATGACGGCACTGGGTCTGGACGCGTCGATCGCCGTGCCGACCGTGTTCCTCTACCGGATAGCGACTTTCTGGCTGCCGATCCTGCCCGGCTTCCTCTCCTTGAAGAAGCTCGAGTCCGACGGTGCTCTGTGACGACTCC
>JAUXCV010000021.1 GCA_030618675.1 Acidimicrobiia bacterium
GAGTTGATCGAATCGCCCTGCGATTCGATCAACTCCTCTTCGACCTGTCCACGGCCTTCAGGATCTTCAGGTTCAGGACGACGAACCGAACGAGTTGATACGGCTTGCTCTTCATCCGCTTCCGCTCACGATCGGTGATCTTCATCTCAGTCATTCCGGAATCACCTTCCATCCCGGTTTCGCCTGCAGTTTGTACATGAACGTTGTCTGGACCATGCGCTTCATCCATGCTCCCGCCAACCCCATCTCCATCTCGGAGACGAAGAGATCCCGGCCGTACTCATTGGGGTAGCGATGGGGATCAGGAACCACCGGGTACATGATGATCGTGGCCGCCGAGCCATCCCAGAGGGAGTCACCCATCGAGGCGATGCATGCTGCAGCCATGTGGGACATGCGTTCCTCGTGGGGCATGGTCCCATGCTTCACCATGTCGATGAGGTTCTTCGCTACGAGACGACCGATGATCCCCGAGATCATCCCGGTTCTTGGGGCGACCGCTGTGATCTGGGTGCCGTTCGGCGTCGTGTGCGGCACCGATATCGGCCCGGGCGGCGCGAACGCGATCCCGGCCGCGAAGATGCTCGGGTAGGTTGGGTTCTGGTAACGAGCCGGCCATGCATTTGGTTTGGCCTTCAGTACGTCATACGGAAGTCCGTACTCCGCGTCGACGAGGACGAGTCCGCCCGGATTGGTGATCTTGCTGCCGATGTCGGAGCCGTCCTCAGCCACGAACTCCATCGAAACGCCGAGGAATCTGGGAACGAGCATCGCGAAATCGTACGGGGTCTCCCCGTACTCGCCCTCGTAGTTCTCCCAATGGATGACGTCCTCGTCAACGCTCAGAACTCCACGCTGCACCTCAGAGCGGATGCCGTACTCCTCGAACAGAGCGAGGAGGAACTCGTCGCTGCCGACGATGGTCTCGCCTTTCTTCACGTGGACGCCGCGCACACCGAAGTCCCCGACGGCGGGTTCGTTGGAGAGCCACAGCAGGTCCGCCTTGTCGCGAATACCGCGCCGCTCGAGATCCTTGTGGAGATTCGTGATGTACTCGAACGCCGCTCCTTGACACGTTGCCATGGCGTGGCCGGTGCCGATCACGAACCGCTGGCGCTCACCCGCCTCCATCTTCGCAACCGACTCGAGGTAGGCGTCGCGAGCCTGGACCGCGTGATCCAGCGTGCAGATCGAGTACGTGTGTCCTCCGTGTGGTCCGAGACCCGGTGTGGATGCGAAGTCCAGTCTTGGACCGGTGGCGATAACGAGGTAGTCGTAGTCGACACGCACGGGTTCTCCGCCAACGGTCGCTTCGACGAGAACGAACTGCTCGTCTGGATGAACCTCGGTTGCCGCCCCGTGCACGAAGTTGACGCGCTTCTTGCGGTAGACCGGGGCGAGATCGAACACGGTCTTCTCCGGCTTCATCGTCCCGACGCCGACCCATACCCATGATGGAACGTATCCGAAGTAGTCGTACTTGTTGATGACGGTAATCTCGTGCGATTTCCCGAGTTCATCACCGAGATAGAGGGCGGCAGTGTGTCCGGCGAAACCGGCACCGATGACGACCACCTTGGCCATTGCAGTACCTCTCGATCGCGATCCGGAGCGCATCATAGAGGGGTGGACCGGAGGCTTGCCCGGAGACAGACAACAGACAACAGACAACAGACAACCGGAGAGGGGCGGCCCCTTTCGGGACCGCCCCTCTCTGTACGGACTACGGAGTACGGACTACATTCGATCGATGATCGCGTCTGCGAACTCGCTGGTCTTCACTTCGGTGGCGCCGTCCATGAGGCGGGCGAAGTCGTAGGTGACGATCTTGTCGCCGATGGACGCCTCCATGCCCTTCACGATGAGATCCGCCGCTTCGTTCCAGCCCATGTAGCGGAGCATCATCTCGCCTGAGAGGGTGACGGATCCGGGGTTGACCTTGTCCATTCCCGTGTACTTGGGAGCGGTGCCGTGTGTTGCCTCGAACACCGCGTACCCGTTCACGTAGTTGATGTTCCCGCCGGGGGCGATGCCGATACCACCGACTTGCGCGGCCAGAGCGTCGGAGATGAAGTCCCCGTTGAGGTTCATCGTTGCGATCACGTCGTACTCGGCGGGGCGGGTCAGGATCTGCTGGAGGAACGCATCGGCGATGACGTCCTTCACGAGGATCTTGTCGCCGGGATCGCCACCGCAGTCGTCCCAGCCGACAGCGACGTCGGAGAACTCGTCTCGCACGACCTCGTAGCCCCAGGTGCGGAATGCGCCCTCGGTGAACTTCATGATGTTGCCCTTGTGGACCAGCGTTACCGATGAACGATTGTTGTCGACCGCGTACTGAAGAGCAGCACGAACGAGGCGCTTCGTTCCCGTCTCGGAGATCGGCTTGATGCCGATGCCACTGTCGGTGCGGATGTCCCAGCCGTACTCGTCGGCCATGAAGGCGAGGAGCTTCGCCACGTCCTCCGAGCCTGCTTCGAGCTCCTTGCCCGCGTAGACGTCCTCGGTGTTCTCACGGAAGATGACCATGTCGATGAGTTCCGGACGCTTCACCGGTGACGGAACCCCGGCATACCAACGCACAGGACGCAGGCAGACATACAGGTCGAGGATCTGACGGAGTGCGACGTTCAGGCTGCGGATCCCGCCTCCGACGGGCGTCGTGAGCGGACCCTTGATCCCGACGATGTGCTCGCGGAACGCATCAGTCGTTGCTTCCGGCAGCCACTCGCCGGTCGCGTCGTATGCCTTCTGGCCCGCGAGGACTTCCTTCCACTCGATCTTGCGCTCACTGTCGTATGCCTTCTCGACGGCGGCGTCGAGGATCCGGACGGCCGCGGCCCAGATGTCGGGACCGATCCCATCACCCTCGATGAACGGGATGATCGGGTCGTTCGGGACGTTCAGCCCCGCGTCGGTCATCGTGATCATTGAACCCATGTCGTTGCACCTTTCGTCGGCGGTTCATTCCGCCTCTTCTCAGTTGTTCTTCGCTTCGGCCAGCGCCACCGTATTGGCCAACAGTGTGGCGATCGTCATCGGACCCACCCCACCGGGTACCGGCGTGATCGCCCCCGCCACTTCGACGACGGCATCGAAGTCGACGTCGCCCACGAGGCCGTCGTCGGTTCGGCTTATCCCAACGTCGATGACCGTTGCACCGGGCTTGATGAAGCGCTCGTCGAACATGTTCGGCCGGCCCACGGCTGTCACCAGGATATCGGCATCGCGACACACCCCAGCCAGGTCGGGAGTTCGTGAATGAGCCTGAACAACGGTGGCATCGACGCCCTTCGTACCAAGCAGCAGAGCCAGGGGTCGACCGACAAGGAACGATCGCCCCACGATCACAGCGGTCGCACCGGCCGTCTCGATTCCGTAGTGTCTGAGAATCCGCATGATGCCACCGGGGGTAGCAGGAATCGGTCCGGGCCGAGACAACACGAGTTGGCCGAGATTGAAGGGATGAAGCCCGTCGGCGTCCTTGCTGGGGTCCACCATCTCGACGGCTCCTTCACCGTCGAGGCCGTCGGGCAGCGGCAGTTGCACGATGATGCCGTCGACATCCTCGTCGGCGTTGAGTTTGACCACAGCAGCTTCGACGTCGGCCTGTGACGCCGTCCCGGGAAGGTGCCGATCGAACGACAGCATCCCAGCGGCCTCGGCGGCACGGTGCTTGTTCCTGACGTAGATCTTCGACGCCGGATCGTCGCCGACGAGCACGGTTGCCAGGCCAACGCTCCGTCCGTTGCGACGCAGCGCTGCCACGCGCTCGGCGACCTCACCACGTACAACGCCTGATACTTCCTTGCCGGACAAGATGAGTGCGCTCAATGTCGGAAATGCCTTTCTCCTGTGAACATGAGTGCGACGCCATGTTCTCTTGCAGAATCGATGACCTCGCCGTCTCGAACGGATCCGCCGGGTTCCACGATGGCGACAACTCCGGCCGATGCAAGCAGATCGGGCCCGTCGCGGAAAGGGAAGAACGCATCGGACGCGCATGCCGCACCCCGGGCGCGGTCCCCCGCCTTGGTGAGCGCACGCTCGGCCGCGCCGACACGGCTCTGATCGCCGGCTCCGATGCCGACCGCGACGCCGTCGGTCACGAGCACGATGGCGTTCGACTTCGTGTGGGCCACGATCGCCCATGCCATCTCCAAGTCCCGAATCTCGGACGGTGCCGGCTTGCGGGTCATGATGCCCCATGCTTCCGCATCTACCCGCACGGCATCTCTCTTCTGGATCAGGTATCCGTCGTCGATCGCCCTCACGTCGAGAGCGAAAGGCGACGGCGGCGGTGCGATGAGGATCCGCAGGTTCTTCTTCCTTCCAAGGATGACCCTTGCGGCATCGGTGATCTCCGACGCGATCACCACCTCGACGAAGTACCCGCCGATCGACGCCGCTGCGTCGGCGTCCAGCGTCCCATTGAAGGCAACGATGCTCCCGAAGGCGGACAACGGGTCGCATGCCCAGGCGCGCTCGAATGCCTGCACCATCGTATCGCCCACCGCTGCGCCACAGGCGTTCATGTGCTTGAGGATTGCGACAGACCCGACAGGAAGGTCGTTCACAAGACGCCACGCCGCGTCGGAGTCGGCGTAGTTGTTGAAGGACATCTCCTTGCCCTGGAGTTGCTCTGCCCGTGCCCACCATCCGTTCGAATCATGTGTCGCGTACATCGCGGCGGCCTGGTGCGGATTCTCTCCGTATCGAAGCGACGCTACCTTCTCGAGCGGCAGCACGAGATGCTCTGCACCGTCACGCTCCAGCCAGTTAACGACCGCGGCGTCGTAGGCCGAGGTGAGGAAGAACGCCTCCTTGGCAAGTTCGACACGGAATTCCAACGTCGTACCGCCTTGTTCGATCGCGTCTGCGATGGCGTCGTAGCGGTCGGGGGCCACGGCGACCGCCACCCACGCGTGGTTCTTCGCCGCGGCACGGATCATGGTCGGACCACCGACATCGATCTGCTCGATCGCTTCAGCCCGGGAGGGGTCGGTCGTCACTGTCTCCTCGAACGGGTACAGGTTCACGACGACCAGTTGGAACGACTCGATCCCGAGTGCCTCGAGGTCGGCGCGGTGCTCCGGGCTGTCGAGATCGGCGAGGATGCCCCCATGGACGACCGGATGAAGGGTCTTGACCCGGCCCCCGAGCATCTCGGGCACGCCGGTGACTTCAGAGAGAGGTGTTACGGGAACACCGGCATCCAGCAGGGCACGGGCCGTTCCCCCGGAAGATACGATCTCGACGCCTGCCGCATGGAGACGGCGCCCCAATTCGGCCAGACCCGCCTTGTCGGAAACAGAGATCAAGGCGCGGCGAACAGGGAGACGGTTCATCGCTCGGGAATGGTAGAGGGCGCGGGTGCACCCGAGATCGGGAGCATCCCTGTCTCGTTACGTGACCTGAGTAGCGGAGTAGCGGAGTAGCTGGGTGTCTTCCATGAGCGGTCTTCCTCTGCTACTCAGCTACCCGGCTACTCAGCTACTGATCAATCCAACGCGAAATCGACCGCGGCAATCGCGTGGATCCGCGCCGTCGGGAAGTACGGGCGATCCACGTCATCCGGGGTGACGAGCAACTCGATCTCCGTGCACCCTGCGATCACGCCTTCGGCGCCCCGCTCGTACAGGCGGTCGATGATCTGCAAAAGGCGCTGCTTCGAAGCCTCAACGATGCGCCCCCGGACGAGTTCGTTGTAGATCACGTCGTGGACGAACGTCCGGTCGGTTGCGTTGGGGACGAGAACCTCGAGATCGTGCGCCGTGAGCCGACCCCTGTAGAAGTCCTGCTCCATCGTGTACCGGGTTCCGAGAAGAGCGATCGCCTCGATGCCCTCTGCCTCGATGGCCTCTGCCGTGGCATCGGCGATGTGCAGGAAGGGGATTCTGATGGCCTCCTCGATCTGCCGGGCCACCTTGTGCATCGTGTTGGTGGCCAGGATGATCAGGTCGGCACCGGCCTTCTCGAGCAACGCAGCGTCCTCCGCGAGCACCTCACCGACCGCTTCCCAGTCCCCCGCCTCCTGCAGTTTCTCGATGGCGTCGAAGTCGTAGGAGCGGATGAGGAGGTCCCCCGAATGCACCCCGCCGAGCCGCTCGCGCACCTCCGTGTTGATGACCCGTTCGTACTCGACCGACGACTCCCAAGACATGCCGCCAAGGATCCCAATAGTTTTCATGGTCTAGACAGTAGAGCAGTAGAGCAGTAGAGCAGTAGAGCAGTAGCCAACGAGCCTGATCTACCGATCTACTGATCTACTACGGATCGACTCGAATGCCTCGCCGAAGACCTCGCGCACCACGCGGTACGAGTAGCGCTTGAGACCGATCTCATAGTTGCGTTCAACCGCCTCGGCAGATCCTCGAGGATCACTGAGCCAGCGTTCGGCCTGTGCGACGGCAGCATCGGTCACTTCGCCATCGATCTCTATGCACTGGACGCCGGCTGGGGCGATATCCCTCTGGTAGACGGAGTAGCGATTCACGAACACCGGCCGACGGTAGAAGAAGGCTTCAAGCAGCGCATTGCCGAATCCTTCGTACAGGCTCGGGAAGCAAACGAGATCGGAAGCGGCGTACGCATCGGCCAGTGACGACGCTCCTCCGCCGGCGGACACGAGGTGCAATCCAACCCCGAGGTTGGAAGCCCGACGCTGCAGGTTCTCCCAATAATCCTCCGCAAGGTCGGCTTCGTGCGTAATCACGACCCTCACAGACGGATCGGCGAGGCCCGCGGCGAGGTCGATCGTGAGTTCGATCCCCTTGCGCTCGATCACGCGCGTCGGCTGCAGCAGCACCACATCGTCCGATCCCAGCCCCGCTTGTCTGCGGAAAGCATCACCATCGCCGACGTGAACCGGTCCCTGCTCGAAATCCATGACGTTCGGAAGTAGGAACGCTTCGACACCGGTCCGTCGGCGGAGTTCATCGCGTGCATCCTGGTTGATCACTACATGCGCCAGATTGGGTGCGATCGGAGGGAAACATCGGCCGACGATCTCGGGGACCGTGCAGACGGAGAACCGGTCACGCTCCCAGCTGAAATCGTGATGGTGGGCAACGACGGGAACCCCCGTCTCATCGATGAGCCGCGTCAGAGCGACGCCCAGCGGGAGTTGCATCGGAATCGCCAGCGCGTTCTGCGCGACGAGAACGTCGACGGAGTACCTCTCCACGAATCGTCGTAGCGATCGCAGAAGCTCATCGGCGGCGGAGTCGATCCGCTCGACGAGTCCCGGTGTGTCGGTCGCTCCGAACGCCGCGGCCTGGATCTCCTGATTAGCAGTTCCTTCGAAATGCGCGGCCTGGTCGACCATCCCCGGAGAGAAGCCCTCCCCGAGTTCGCCGGCGAACCAGGCGAACATGGTCCCGTGTTCGGAGAGGGCGTCGGCAACCTTCGCCGCCTCCAGGGAGACACCGTCGAGTCCGGCGAACCGCGTCGAAACCATGCCGATGTTCACGGTCGCACTAGCCCTTAACACCACCGGCCGTCAGGCCTTCGGTCAGGAACCGCTCCGCTGCGAAGAAGAGCACGATGATGGGGAGCGAGATGATCACCGAACCGGCCATCAGCATCGTCTTCGGAACTTCCTGGGAATTCAGCTGATTCACACCGAGTGACAGGGTCCACAGTTCTCGTTTCTCCAGAATGAACAGGAGCGCGTAGAGGAACTCGTTCCACGCGATCATGAAGACGTAGAGAGCGACCGCAGCGATAGCCGGCGCCGCCAGAGGGATCGTGATCTTCCTGATGACTCCAAGACGCGACAACCCATCGACCCTGGCCGCTTCTTCCAGTTCAACGGGGATGGACTGAAAGTAGCCTCGCAGCATGAACAACGTCACCGGCAGCGTCGAGGCGAGATACACGATGATCAGGCCGTAGAGCGAGTCACGCAGCCCCATCCGGGAGAACATGACGAAGAGGGGGATCGCCACGATGACGACCGGGAACAAGTAGACCAGAATCATCCCAACGCTCACCGCCTGCCGGCCGAAGAAGTTCACGCGAGCGACCGAATACGCGGCCAGGATACCGACCGAGAGCGTGAGCACGACCGTAGAGATGGCAACGATGGAGCTGTTCCTGATGAACGTGAGGAAGCCGAATCCGCCTTCGGAGACCGGTCGGATCACCGCCCGGTAGGTCTCAAAGCCCGAGATCTGGTCGAGCGTGGGCCACCACTTCCCCGGGTCGAGCAGCAGATCCTGGATCGGCTTGAACGACAGGGCCAGCATGTAGAGCAGAGGAAAGAGCGCGATGGCGGTAAAGAACACGATGCTGATCCACTTCAGCGTGCCAAAGAAACGCTCCTCGAATTGAGCCCGCGTCATGCCTCGTCCTCCTGATAGAAGAACTTGAAGTAGAGCCCCACCACGACGACGAGGATCGCGGCGAGGATCATCCCAAGCGCCGCCGCCGCCCCGACGTTCCCGCGACCGATCATCCAGTCAACGATCTTGACCGTGATCACTTCCGTGTCGGCGGCTCCGCCGGTGAGGAGAAACACGTCATCGAACTTGTTGAACGTCCAGATGAATCGCAGCAGGAACAACACTGAGATCACGGGGAGAAGTGCCGGAAGGGTCACGTAGCGGAATTTCTGACTCAGCGTCGCCCCATCGACGTATGCGGCCTCGTCGACGTCCTTTGGCATGGACTGGAGCGCCGCGAGGATGAAAAGGAAAGCAAACGGGAAGTATCGCCACCCCTCGAAGAAGATGACGGTGGTCAATGCCAGTGGAATCGTGAGAGTGAACAACCCGAACACGCTCAGTTCGTACGAACGGGTCCGCAGAAAATCGATTGCAGGAATCCCGAACCAGCCGAGCCATTCGTTCACGATCCCGAACTGCGGGTTCAGCATGACCTGCCACACGAATGCAGCAGCGATGACGGGAACAACGTACGGGAAGAGCACCACACCTCGGACCAACGCCCGGCCGCGGAAGGCCTTCTGGAGGGACATCGCCGCCACGAGCCCCATGAAGATCGAGAGGATCGTGCCACCGATCGTGTAGATGAACGTCGTCTTGAGGACCGGCCAGAAGTCCCGCACACCGACGACGGTGTCGTAGTTCTTGGTCGTCCAGTCTGCCCCCAAGATGCTCACGTCCTGGATGTCGATCAGGCGAGCCTTCTGGAAACTGAGAGAAACGTTCCATAACAATGGAAAGACCACCAAGACGGCGACAACGAGCACGGCCGGCAGGATTAGTGCAACGCCGAAACGCGACTCGCTTCGGGCCATGGGGGTCTTTCGGCGACGCCGCTTGGTCTTGTTCTCCGTCTCCGGGGCGAGAGTCTCAGTCATCGACACCTCATCCATCTGGGTCGGCGGTGGGGCCGACGGATTGTCGGCCCCACCGTACTGTTCGGTGACTATCGGCTGCTAGCCCTCGTCGGCAAGCAACTCCTGTTCTTCTTCAGCCATTATCTGCATCTCAGCAGCACCGTCTTCCGGCGACATCCCTGCGAACACCTCGTCGAGGATCTGGGGGACGATCAGCGTCGAGTACACGGCGCCGACGAGCTCGCCTTGACCCTGCTCGAAACCCCACCGTGCGAAGCTGTCGGAACCGGTGATCAGGCCGTTGATGACCTCTTCGCCGTAGTAGTCGCTCAACGGGGCCCTGCGGTCAACACCGGTCTCGAGCAAGCGCCATCCTTCGATGTACTCGGTCGGATTGTCCGCGGTGCCTTGACGCATCGGGAACTTGCCTTCCGGGGCCACCGAGAGCCAGTCGATGTATCCGGTGGAGAGCCAGTACTCGACGAACTGCTTCGCAGCATCTGTCTTGTCGGTCATGCCGATGCCCATGTACGAAGCCTGACCGTACTGGGCCGGGGCTCCACTCGGTCCGGCGAATGCCGGGACGAAGTCGCTGTTCTCGGCGAGATACGAGATGTTGTCGACACACTGTTCACAGGTCGGCAGCGCTGCGTCTCGCAAGCCAGCCATCTCGTCCATGATGAACGGTGACCACACGATCATGGCCGCCTGGCCTGCGAAGTAGGTTGCACGGGTCGACACAACGTCCTGCAGTCCGGCCGGGGCGTAGTTGCCGAGCAGGTTCGTGTAGAAGTCGATGGCTTCGACACAGTTCGGCGTATCGAGAGTCACCGCCCCGCCGGCGTCGACGAGTTGACATCCGTTGGCGAGAGCGAAGTGCTCCCACGTCTGCTGGGTGAAAACTGCGTTCGGATCATTCGACGCCGTGATGCCGTAGAGGTTGTTGCCCGGATCATTCAGCGCTTCCGCTGCCGCCTGGATCTTCGCGAACGTGTCGGGCTTCTCGAGCCCGGCCGCATCGAAGAGATCCTTGCGATAGATGAGCAGCTGGCCCCAACCGTCGGACGGAACCGCTGCAACCTTTCCGTCGATCGTAACCATGGAACGTGCACCTGCGGAGAAGGTATCTGCCCCGAGGCTCTCGACGACCTCATTCGCGGCATCGATGTTGAGCAGCCCGGCATTCGCCCAGCCGATGGTGAAATCGAGTGGGTGGAAAACAACGTCGGGAAGGGTCTTGGACGCAGCGTTCGTCAGCATGAGCTGCGGCAACGCGTTCTCGTCGGTCGCCGTCAGTTGCACGTTGATCCCCGTCGCTGCAGTGAATCCATCGATGATCGCCTGCGTAGCCTCCAGACGAGCCGGCTGGGTCTCCGTGCTCCAGAACTTGATGGTGACGCTCTCGCCGCCGGTGTCCGGTGCTGTGGTCGTCTCGGTAGCCGCCGTCGTCTCGGTAGCCGCTGTTGTCTCGGTAGCGGCTGTTGTCTCGGTAGCGGCTGTTGTCTCTGTCTCTCCGCCACTGGCCGTGGTGGTTGTCTCGTCGCTGCTGCTGGAACACGCGGTCGCGACAAGCGCAACGACGACCAACAACAGGAACACGAAACGCATTCGCTTCATGGATTCTCTCCTTTGTCGTGAAGATCCCCTCGGCGGGGTGTGGCCTCCAACCTCAGGTCGCCGCCGGTATCCGGTCCCAGCGTACTCCCTATTTGTGTCATCATAACAACAATATCCATCCGGTTGCAAGCGATTTCTCCTAGACAAACGGTGATCTTGGTAGTATTTTGGTATTGATGCATGATGAATCTATCCAGAACGGCTGGGTTTCTTCGCTTGATGCCGTCTACAGACACCAGCGGGCCGCCGAGCTCGTCGGCCCGGTTCGTGCGTTGCTCGAGCGACATCGCGGTTCTGCCGCCACGGCCGCGCGATGGAGCGAGCGCGATGCCTGGCTGATCACTTATCCGGACCAAGTGACGACATCCGGAGAAGCTCCGCTCCGTACCTTGCACAACTTCTACCGACGTGAATTGGACACCGCGTTCAACGGAATCCACATCCTTCCGTTCTTCCCTGCCACCTCCGACGAGGGTTTCAGCATCCGTGACTACGAAGCGGTCGACCCTGCCTTCGGAACGTGGTCCGACATCGAGGCCATCGGAGCCGATGCTCGCCTGATGGTCGACGCGGTCCTCAACCACTGCTCCGTCGGATCGAAGTACTTCGAAGGGTGGGCCGACGGAGATCCACGGTACGAGGGATTCGTCCGGATCGCCGATCCGAATGCTGATCTCTCGATGACCATTCGCGCTCGCGAGCATCCTCTTCTGACGCGATTCGAGACCTCACGGGGCATGCAGTGGGTATGGACGACGTTCTCAACAGACCAGGCCGATCTGGATTACGGCAATCCCGGGGTTCTGCTGTACGTGCTCTCGGTGCTGCTCTCATACGCCGAACACGGGGCATCGATGATCCGCCTCGACGCCGTGTGCTTCCTCTGGAAGGAGGAGGGGACACCATCGATCCACCTCCCTGAGACACACCGGATCATCCAGTTCTTCCGATCCTGCCTCGACGCCACCTATCCCAACGTGGTCCTCGTGAGCGAAACGAACGTGCCCCACCACGAGAACGTCTCCTATCTCGGAGATGGTTCGGCTCCAGAAGCAGACATGGTCTACCGATTCACGCTCCCGCCACTCGTGCTACACGCGTTCTCCACGGGGAGCGCCGTCGATCTCGCCGACTGGCTCGACAACGTCGCCTCAATCCCACCGAACACGACGTTCCTCAACTTTCTTGCATCGCACGATGGCGTCGGACTCCGACCACTCGAGGGACTCGTCGACGATGCCGCGATCGAGTGTCTCGTTCGGGACGCCGAAGCACACGGAGGCCAAGCTAATCGCCGCACCCGGCCCGATGGAACGACCGCCCCCTATGAGCTGAACGCAACCTGGTACGACCTCATCCGGGGCCCGACGACCGGCGACGACGCCATAGCCCGACATCTGGCATCGCACGCGATCATGCTCGCGATCTCGGGAGTACCGGCCGTATACATCCATGCGCTGTTGGCGACCGAGAACGACCTCGACCTGGTCGCCGATACCGGAGCGGCCCGCTCGATCAACCGGAGTCGCCTGGACCTCGGGTTGCTCGACCGCCTGCTCGCTGATCCTGAGAGCCGCGCTTCGCTCTCGCTCGCACAGATCGGCTCGATGCTTCGACTCCGGCGATCGACCAAGGCGTTCCACCCGAGTTCCCGGCAAGCGATCCTGAGGAC